>JAZLEE010000223.1:0-4671 GCA_045615085.1 Candidatus Aphodosoma sp.
CAAATTACACGAATTATCGCAAATATATATTTGTTTGTGAGGATTTGTGTGATTTGTGGGCTTTTTTTTGAACATAAATTTCCGTTAATTATTTGTAAATTTTTTGTCAGTATTGTTTTAATTTGCGATTGATTTATGACAACCAACGGTCTTTGAGCCTTTGGCGATAAAATTTACGTTTATAATAATTACGTTCTTATGTTCTTATGTCTTTGTGGGTTTTATCTGAATATTGCAGGGATATCGGTGTCGAATTTCATCACTTCGCGAGTTACGGGGTGGATGAAAGAGATGACTTGAGCATGAAGGCAGAGACGGCCGAGCGGATTAGATTGAGCACCATAGCGTTTGTCGCCAGCAATAGGATGACCGATAGATGCTAGTTGCACACGGATTTGATTTTTGCGGCCAGTTTCGAGAGTGATTTCGAGGAGGGTATAGCGACCATTGTTTTTGATAACGCGGTAGTTGGTGATAGCCTTTTTGCCTCCATTGTCTACTGGCGAAGCTTGCATTTTGAGTGACTTAGGATTTTCGGTGAGCCATGAAACGATTTGACCCTCTGATTGTTCCATTTCGCCTTCGACAACACCCACGTATTGGCGACGGATGATATTTTCGTTCCAACGCTCTTGTAGTATCTCTTGTATCTCTTCGGATTTGGCAAAAAGAAGTAGGCCCGATGTGTCGCGGTCGAGGCGGTGCACGATGAAGATGCGGTTGTTTTTGTTGCGACGGCGCACATGCTCCATCATCACAGAGTAGGCAGTTTGTTCGCCTTCGCGACCAGTTGACATAGTGAGTACGCCTGGTTTTTTATCAACCACGATAATATCATCGTCTTCGTATATGATTTTTACCTTATGGTTCGGGTTTTGACGTTCTTCGCCAATGCTGCGTAGAGTGAGTTTGTCGCCCTTGCGAAGTGGAAGGTCGAAAGCAGTTTCGGTCTTGTCGTTCACGGCAATTTGACGGTGAGCGAGAAACGATTTGATGGCGCTACGGCTTTGGTGTGGCCATATTTCAATCATATATTGGAGAAGTTGCGAATCGTGTTTCACGACAAAGTGTTGGTCGGGAATAGCATTTTTGCGATGAGGAGGGGTAGATTTTTTTGCCATATACTTTTTGATAGAAACTATAGTTTGTAATAGAGACTGTAGCGGAATTGTGTTATATTGGGTTTGTTAGTCTTCTTTGATGATATAAACATCTTCGTTTGGAGCCTTCATTTTGTATTCCTCGCGGGCGAATTGTTCGAGGGCTTTGGTGTCGGATTCGATAGCATCGAGGAAGGCTTTGTCTTTCTCGATTTGCTTTTTGTATTCGGTAATTTCTTTTTTGAGACGTTGTTTTTCGCGATAGACTTTGTAGCGCGCAATTAGGCTATTTGAGTCGAAAAATGTGATTAATATACCAAAGATGACAAGTGTGATAGTGTATTTGTTTATCCACTTGTTTTGTTTGATTTTGATGTAAAGGAGTTTGAATTTGTTCATAATTTATGGATGGTTTTAGTTGTATGTATGAATTTGCAAAGTTAGTTATTTTAATTCATAATTCATAATTTACAATTCATAATTTTTGTTAATTTGCATAAGAATATTTTAGGGGGCTTATTGTATTTGAGAGGGGGGTGCGAAGGTAGGGAGAGGGTTGCTTGAAGGTTGCTGTATAGTATATTTACACAAGGGAGGGGGTTATTGTATTTTAGGAGTATTAAAAGTGGAGAAATTTTTGAGATTTTTGCAGTAATTTTATTTGGTAGAATTGAAGATTTTGTGTATCTTTGCAAAATAAATTTTGTTAATTAGGTGTATTATGTCAGAAGAATTGGAAAATCAAGAGAATGAAGCGGTTGAGTCATATGAAGATATGGCTGATGGGATGCATTCGGACTATAAAGTGAGTGATGGCAAGGGGGATGATGTATTCCATTTGTCGGGGATGTTTCGTACATGGTTTTTGGATTATGCGTCGTACGTGAACCTTGAGCGTGCGATACCACATATTAATGATGGATTGAAACCAGTGCAACGTCGTGTGCTATATGCAATGCGACGTTTGGATGATGGTCGCTATAATAAAGTGGCTAATATCGTGGGACATACGATGCAATTTCACCCTCATGGCGATGCGTCGATTGGCGATGCGTTGGTGAATATTGGACAGAAAAATCTCTTGGTGGACTGTCAGGGTAACTGGGGTAATATATTGACCGGTGACGGTGCTGCTGCTCCACGTTATATCGAGGCGCGATTGACAAAATTTGCGCTTGAGGCAGTGTTTAATCCAAAGACAACACAATGGAAACCTTCGTACGATGGTCGTAACAAAGAGCCAATATCGTTACCAGTGAAATTTCCATTGCTCTTGGCACAAGGGTCAGAGGGTATTGGTCTTGGCTTGAATTCAAGAATATTGCCACATAATTTTGGTGAATTGTGTGATGCTTCGGTGGCATATTTGCGAGGTGAGGAGTTTGAATTGTATCCTGACTTCCCAACTGGTGGTATGATGGACGTGTCGAAATACAACGACGGTGAGCGTGGCGGTAAGTTGGCTATTCGTGCAAAGATTGAGAAGATTGATAATAAGACATTGAAAATAGTAGAGGTGCCATATGGTGTGACATCGGGCGTGTTGATGGATTCGATAGTGAAGGCGCATGAGAAGGGCAAACTTAACATTAAGAAAATCGATGATAATACATCTAAGAATGTAGAGATACGTGTGCACCTAGAGGCTAAGACATCGAGCGACAAAACGATAGATGCGCTGTATGCATTCACAAAATGTCAGGTGAATTACTCGCCAAACTGCTGTGTGGTGGATGATAACAAGCCTTGCTTTATTACAGTGTCGGAGGTGTTGCGTCGTAATACAAATAGCACAGTGGAATTGCTCCGCATGGAGTTGGAGATAGAGAAGGGCGAATTGAGCGAACAGTTGCACTTTGCATCGTTGGAAAAAATATTTATCGAAGAGCGTATATATAAAGACAAGCAATTTGAACAAGCGAAATCAACCGATGCGGCATTAGACCATATCGATTCGCGCTTGGAACCGTACAAACCGAAATTTATTCGCGAGGTGACACGTGAGGATTTGCAACGCTTGCTCGAGATAAAGATGGCGCGTATCTTGAAGTTCAACACAGATAAGGCAGATGAAAATATTGTGGCGTTGAAGAAACGAATCAAAGAACTCGAATATAAATTGGCGCACATCATAGACCACGCAATAGAGTGGTTTGAACATTTGAAGGCAAAATATGCCGACCTATATCCTCGTCAAACCGAGTTGCGCAACTTTGAGACAATTCAAGTGACTAAAGTGGTTGAGGCTAACGAAAAACTTTATATCAACGCCGAAGAGGGATTTGTGGGAATTGGATTGAAGAAGGACGAAAATACCGAGTTTGTGACAAATTGCTCGGATATGGATGACATCATTATTTTCTACAAAGATGGTAAGTATAAGGTGATTAAGGTGGCGGACAAGGTGTATGTGGGTAAGAATATATTGCATGTGGGCGTGTGGGCGAAAAATGATAAACGTACGATTTATAATGCTGTATATCGCAATGGTAAGGATAAGGGCTACTATATCAAACGCTTTGCAGTGAGTGCAGTAACTCGTGATAAAGAGTATGATTTGACACAAGGCATAGCAGGTTCGAAGGTAGTATATTTTTCGGCAAACCCAAATGGCGAGGCGGAAATCATCAAAGTGCAATTGAAACCTACAACACGTCGTATCAAGAATTTGACATTTGAGAAGGACTTCTCGGAAATAGCAATCAAAGGACGTGATGCGATGGGTAATATTCTTACGAAATTCGATGTAGCGAAGATTGTGTTGAAACAAAAAGGTGGTTCTACGTTGGGCGGTACGGATATCTATTTTGACCGCGATGTGTTGCGCCTCAATGTGGATAAACGTGGAGAATATATTGGCAATTTTGATGGTGATGACCAAATATTGGTAGTGACCAAATCGGGCGATTTCTATACAACAAGTTTCGATTTGAACAATCACTATGACGATGATTTGATGTTGATAGAGAAATTTGATGCAGCGAAGGTGTGGACTGCGGTGTTGTATGACGACGAACAGAAATATCACTATATCAAGCGATTTACATTTGAAGTAGTGAAAAATCGTACATCGTATTTGGTTGTTGGTGGCAATTCGCGAGTGGATTTGTTGACCGATACGGTATATCCACGTATTAAAGTGGTGTTTGGTGGAGGCGATTCGTTCCGCGAAGCAATAGAAGTGGATGCAGAAGAGTTTATTGGAGTGAAAGGCTATAAAGCCAAAGGTAAACGCTTGAGCAACTATGAAGTAGGTGGAGTAGAGGAGTTGGAACCATTGCGTCAGCCAGAGCCAGAACCGATAGCGAATAATGGTGCTGTTGATCCAGAAGATGTGTTGGTTGGAATAGAGATTGTTTCTACTCAACCAGAAGACCCAGAAGAGGTTGCAGGAGATGGGCAGATGAGTCTATTTTAATGAGGAATGAGAAATGAGGAATGAGGAATGAGGAATTGGTGTATGCGAAAAGTAGTGTTATTAATACTGTGTATTGTGCATTGTGTGTTGTGCATTGATATAAATGCGCAGGATGATGCAGAGTCGGTTGTGTCGGGCGATATAGAGGTGGAA
>JAZLEE010000224.1:0-2349 GCA_045615085.1 Candidatus Aphodosoma sp.
CATCATACCTGGCATTGAAGCGCGAGCACCTGAACGTACTGATACAAGAAGTGGAAGGTTTACATCGTTGAACTTACGACCTGTAAGGTTCTCGATGTTCTTGATTGCTGCCTCAACCTCTGGGCGCAACAACTCGATAACACGCTCCTTACCCTCCTTGTAATACTCCGAACAAGTATCAGTAGTGATGGTGAATCCTGGAGGTACAGGAATACCAATCAAGTTCATCTCGGCAAGGTTAGCACCCTTACCACCGAGCAACTCTCGCATCTTGCCATTACCCTCAGCCTCTTTGTTACCGAAGGTGTAGACACGTTTTACATCTGCCATAATTGTCTATTTTATAGTTAGTTAAAAGATAATTTACTGTATAATATGGTGCTATTTCTCCCAATTAGGGTTGAATAGCTTACAAAAGTAAATAATATTTTTGAAAAAAGCAATAATTATGCAAGCAAAAAATGGGCTAAATGGTTAATTTTATTTTAAAAAAATAGGCGTATAGATAGATGTATAAAGAAAATGTCCCGTCAAGATAACGGGACATTGGTAATTACAATGACATAATATACATAAGCATACGATGCGGGTTGTTTTGGTCATAGAATATTACAGCAAATAGATATTACCCCTCGTCAATAAACATCAGAGTGTCAATGGTTTTATATCCTGTGAACCCACAAAAGCGCATTGTTGTATGTATCTGGCGGGTAAGGAACAAGCCAAAACTAGTGTTTAAGACTTGATATCCTGCGTATCTTTCATCAACTTCAAGGAGCAACACGCTATTAGGCCGAGGTCGAGTTGTAAGATATTCTTCTTCACTTTTGATTACCACAATACCATCATCCGTCATTTTAGGTCTTGAGTATGCGAATAGCGATTTCTCCCACTTAATAGCATTTCCAGGCATATGAGGTACAATCCATAAATAATATTTCATTATTACAACCTCGCCTCTATTGTAGACTGTAATGGGAATAAATTTATACTCGTTGGCAAATAGGCCTTGTTTCTCAATAAAGTCTTTCATTGGTTCACTAACAATAGCTGGAATACAACTAGCAAACCTATCAATGGTCATAAAGTCACTCAATTTGCGGCGGTACCTATTTTCAACAACTTGCCCTACAAATTCACCCTCAAATAGCGAATATATATATTCACAATACTTCTCAAAGTCAAAATTATCACTATGCTCTTTTCTATATGCTAAGTCTTTGTGGTGAATATCGTGAACATCTTGACCTGATATTATTTCTATAGATAGCGGTAATTCTGTTGATGGTTCACCTTTGCGATTGTAGCACGACTCCAATGATCGTTCTATAGCTCTGTATACGAGTTTATTTGTCATATTTTAGTTTAATGTTTTAAAGTAATCATTAATATTATCACCTTTCTCTAAATAGTTTTCCCACGCTATTTGAAAATGACACTTCGCCTCATAGATGATGTTGTTAATGTCATCAGTGGTCACATCTCTGGTCTCTTCTATTTTTTTTATTTGTTTTTGAATCCATTCACTATATTGAGGGTGGAGACACCGCAATGCATCCCCACCGCACCGAGTATGCAAAGGCATACGATGCGGGTTGTTTTGGTTATGTGCTTAATCTAAGAATCTTGTCCTTTATAGTCTAAAGTAGAATGACAATTAGAACACTTATTATGATATATGCCCATGCATACATAGCATAGTCGGCTGGTCGCTGTTCGCAATACTCTATTATCTCATCCTCCTTATATTCAGCAATTATCACCATAATAGTAGATGCTACTACATCTACCCCAATCGACATCATTATAGCACCTTCAACGCTGCCAATGAAAAATTTTAATATAGGGTAGATATTTAGCGCTATCAATAAGGGTATAATATGCGTACTCGTTTTGTATCCATTGTTTAGGCTGTATATGCCATAATATAAACTATATAAAAACTTTTTCATGTTAAAATCCTCCATTCATAAGATTTAACATTTCATATAATTTCTATAGCATAAAACTATACACCTACTTTTCAATCACACCACTGCCCTCGACGCTCTCGCCATCGTACCACGCGGCAAACTGTCCCGCTGTAATACCTCGTTGTGGCTCGTCGAAAAGGATATACAATCCATCCTCCTCCATAATAAGTTCTGCACCCTGAAGTGGCTGTCGATAACGTATGCGCACCATATATCGGCGACGCTCGCCAACGCGCATAGCGTGCGTGGAATCTACCCAATGAATCTCCTCGTTGAGAATACGGAGAGCCTTGCGGTGGAGTCCAGGGTGGTTGTCGCCCTCACCAACATAGACAACATTCTCCTTCACGTCGGTGCCAATAACAAATAGCGACTC
>JAZLEE010000225.1:0-9731 GCA_045615085.1 Candidatus Aphodosoma sp.
CGACAAAGACTACTACCCTACGAAATCGCTCACTTGCGTGCAACATCCGTTGGACAAATTGTTGCAAAACGGATTGTTTGCTGGTCACGGCGAAAGTCGCCCTGCCAAACGTATTGAAACAGCTTCGATATTGGGTTGCATTTCGATGGAAACTGCTCAAAACGAAATGCACGGTGGTCAAGCGATTCCTGCATTCGACTTCTATCTTGCACCTTATGTAAGAGCAAGTTACAAAGAGGAAGTGAAAAGAATTGAGGCGTTGACTGGCGAAAAATACGAATCGCTCTACGATGCCGAAATCGATGACTATATCACTCGCGACCTCGACTTCTTGCAAGGGTTGGAACGCATCAAACAACACGCTATCAACCAAACCGTTACACGCGTGCATCAATCGATGGAGGCATTCATCCACAATATGAATACAATCCACTCACGTGGTGGTAACCAAGTGGTGTTCAGCTCAATCAACTACGGAACTGACACATCGGCAGAAGGTCGTTGTATTATCCGCGAATTGTTGTGTAGCACATATCGTGGCGTGGGCAATGGTGGCACAGCGATATTCCCTATCCAAATTTGGAAAAAGAAACGCGGCGTAAGCTACTTGCCAGAGGACAGAAACTACGACTTGTACGAATTGGCATGTCAAGTGAGTGCACGCAGATTCTTCCCTAACTTTGTGAACCTTGATGCACCATTCAACCACCACGAAAAATGGGATATCAACGACCCAGAAAGATATAAATATGAAGTGGCTACAATGGGTTGCCGTACTCGTGTATTCGAAAATCGCTTTGGCGAAAAGACTTCAATCGGACGTGGTAACATCTCGTTCTCGACTATCAACATTGTTCGCTTGGCATTAGAATGTCGTGAAATTGAAAATAAAGAGAGCCGCATCAATGCCTTCATGGCAAAATTAGATGAATTGATGGTATTGACTGCTCGTCAATTGCACGAACGATTCAACTTCCAAAAAACAGCTCGCGCTAAGCAATTCCCATTGTTGATGTCGACATTGTGGAATGGCTCTGAAAACTTAAAACCAAATGACACAATAGAATCGGTAATCAACCAAGGTACATTAGGCATTGGATTCATTGGTTTGGCAGAGTGTTTGATTGCATTGATAGGAAAACACCATGGAGAATCGGAAGAAGCACAAGAGTTAGGATTGAAAATTATCGGCTATATGCGCGACCGAGTGGCCGAATTCAGCGAAGAATATCAACACAACTATAGTATTTTGGCAACACCAGCAGAAGGGCTTTCGGGCAGATTCACTCGTTTCGACAAAAAGAAATTTGGCGTAATAGAAGGTGTTACCGACAAAGACTACTATACAAACTCGAACCACGTGCCAGTATATTATAAATGTAGTGCGCGCCACAAAGCCGAAGTTGAAGCTCCTTATCATAAATTGACAGGTGGTGGACATATCTTCTATGTAGAAATCGACGGTGATGCTACACACAACCCTCAATCAATTATGCAAATCGTTGACTTGATGGATAAATACGACATCGGTTATGGTTCGGTAAACCACAATAGAAATCGTTGTTTGAATTGCGGACACGAAGATGCTACAAATGGATTGGAGGTTTGTCCAAAATGTGGTAGCACAAATATTGATAAATTACAACGTATTACAGGTTATCTTGTGGGTACTACTGACAGATGGAATTCGGCTAAATTGGCAGAATTGAAAGACCGCGTTGTACATAATTAATGTATAGTATTTAGTGTGTAATATTTAATACGTAATGAAACTTTCTATCATAAAAATAGTAGAATCGACATCGGTTGATGGACCAGGATTGAGGACAACGGTGTATAGTGCGGGGTGTAATCACCACTGCAAAGGTTGTCATAACCCTCAATCGTGGGACATTGGCTATGGCGAAATGGTAGAAGTGGAAGAGATAGCACAAAGAATGCTGGCAACGGGCGAAAACATCACTTTCAGCGGAGGTGACCCAATGTTTCAGATGAAAGGTTTTACAGAGTTAGCATCTATCATAAAAAGAGATAGTAATAGAAATATTTGGTGCTATACTGGATATAGATTTGAACAACTTATGCTCAGACCAAAGGCAATGGAATTGTTGAAAAACATTGATGTATTGGTAGATGGACGATTCGAGGAGAGAGAGAAAGATGAAAATATTTTATTCAGAGGTAGTAAGAATCAACGTTTGATTGATGTGCAAAAATCGTTGAAATTGGGAGAAGTAGTTATGTATGAACCTATGGCGCTATTGTCGCCTTTACTAGCTAAATATAGAGTTAATGCTTAATTTACTGATTATATTATTCACCATACTAACACCTCAAGAGGTGGAACGTAGGACGGCAATAGATTTCAACAAAAAATTGTCGGACATATTGCCATATATACAAAAATATTATCCTGAGGTAGATTCAACACAAATAGCCGAGTGGGAAGAGTCGAAGGCATTAGAATATCGCATAATAGATGGTGAGAAATGGTATTTCCGCCGTGCGGCAGATAACTTATTTCGCATTGACCCAGAGGCTCGCGCATTGAAAACAAGTTTAGAAGGCAAAGAGAAAGCCGGCAGAGATACAGTTGTAATGAATCACATAAGAGCAATTTTTGCTGAACAAAAAGAGAATCCCGACGCAAAATTATATGCTCGCCACGAATGGAAGTTCGACTACAAACTATACTTTACTCCAAAAGCCGAACTGACTGATGGCGAATTGATACGAGTGTGGCTACCTCTACCTCAAACCGAGCAAAAAAGACAAACCAACGTGAGCATAACACACTCAAACAGAGATGTAGAATTACACCAAGGCATACACTCGACCGCATACATGGAGGGACTTTACACTGCAAATGACACTACCCTATTTGCCGCAACATATGAGTTCACCACATACGCCGAGTACAACGCCTTGCCTCGCCGCTTCAAACACAAAAAGACCGACAAAAACAATCCTGAATTACAAAAATATCTCGAAGAAAGAGCACCACACTGCTTATTTACCGACAAAGTAAAATCGTTGGCAGACAGCATTGTTGGCAAAGAAAAAAGACCTTACTATCAAGCAAGAAAACTATTTGCTGCAATGCGAGAATTGTATCCTTGGGCTGGTGCGTGCGAGTATGGCATCATCGACAACATACCCGAATATGTGATAGATAACCGACATGGCGATTGCGGACAAGTGACATTACTATACATCGCCATGTGTAGATACAAAGGCATACCTGCGCGTTGGCAAAGTGGGTTTATGTTGCATCCGGGCTATGATAATTTGCATGATTGGTGCGAAATCTATATTGAGGGGATGGGATGGATACCAGTGGACCCATCATTTGGAGTGCAATCGTGGGGTGAAACAAAAGAAGAGAGATACTTCTACTTTGGAGGTATAGACGCATACCGATTGATTGTAAACAGTGATTGGGGTGCTGAATTGACGCCACAAAAACAATACGAAAGATCAGAACCTGTAGACTTTCAGCGTGGTGAATGCGAAACAGATAAAGAGAATTTGTATTTCGACCGATGGAGATATAAATTTACTGTAACATTAAAAAAATAAGATTTTGTTAATATAAAAAATAATTGTATCTTTGCATTTTATTGCAAGATACATTTTTTTATATACACCCCCCCAAAAAAATAATTAACTTATGGTAAAAAGATTACTTAGCGCGTTAAGCGTAATTCTGTTATGTGCGTTGGTTAATGCACAAGTAACAACAGAACCAGCCTTTATTACTAAAGGATACAAAGGCGAAATCGTTGTAACATTCGACCCAGCAGGTGGTAATGGTGGTATGGTGGGAGCAACACCATGCTATGCCCACACTGGTCTTATCACATCGGAAAGTACAGCATCAGGCGACTGGAAATATGCAACACCAACATGGCGTGATGGCAGCGATAAATACAAAATGACAAAGAATGGAAATGTATGGACATTGACAATTTCGAATATATACGAATACTATGGATGTCCAGAAACTGAAGAAATATTGAAAATAGCATTCGTATTCAACGATGGCCCTGGCGGAAGCAAAGAAGGAAAAACAGCAGACGGTTCAGATATTTTTGTTGAATTGGTAGATGCTGGTTTGAGTGTTAAATTTGAAAATCCAACAGGAAATCAATTGGTTGACAAAGGAGCGAAAACAAACTTCAAATTGGTAGCTTCGGAAGAGAGCACTATCTCATTGTTGGTTAATGGCGAAGAAGTAAAAAGCGCAATAGGAACAGAATTGAACCACGAATATACATTCGACACAGAAGGTAACTTTAGTTGCGTAGCAAAAGCAGTAAAAGACAATGAGGAAAAATATGATTCTATCCTCGTTTGCGTAGCAGCAACAGCGACAAACGAAGCACGTCCTGCAGGCTTGCAAGATGGTATTACCTACTACGAAGATGATGCAACAAAAGTAACACTTTCGCTCTACAGCAAAGACAAAAGCGAAAAAATTTCACAAAATGTATTCGTTTTAGGAGACTTCAACAATTGGGCATATTCAACTGACTATCAAATGAAGAAAGATGGCGAGACTGGTTATTTCTGGCTCGACATTACAGGTCTCGAACCAGGCAAAGAGTATGTATTCCAATATGCAGTGAAACGTGCAGATGGTACTATGGTGCAAATTTCGGATGCATATACACACAAGACTGTTGACCCTAACGACCACTACATTTCAGAAAATATCTACCCTAATCAATTGGTATATCCAGCAGCGGCAGATGGTCCTTGCGCAGTAATCCAAACAGCACGCAAACCATACGAATGGTCGGATGCAACACTCAACTTCCAACGCCCAGACAAAAACAACCTTGTAATCTATGAACTATGGGTGCACGACTTCTCTCCACTCCGCTCATTTGATGCAATTACTAACCGCTTAGATTATATAGAAAACCTCGGCGTGAATGCTATTGAATTTATGCCACTCAGCGAATTTGAAGGCAATAATTCTTGGGGGTATAATCCTACCCATTACTTTGCTCTAGACAAAGCATATGGTACACCAGAATCATTCAAAGCATTGGTTGACGAATGTCACAAACGTGGCATTGCTGTAATTGTAGACATGGTATTCAATCACGCAACAGGTTGGGCTCCATTCAACAAAATGTTCCCATTGGCAAACAATCCATACTTCAATACAAAAGCACCGCACGATGGCAACGTATTCGAAGACTTCAACCACGAATTCGACGGAACACTTAACCATTTCACTCGCGTGTTGAACTATTGGTTGGAAGAATACAAAATCGATGGTTATCGTATGGACTTGAGTCATGGTTTCTGCGGTCCTAACTGTAATGAACAAAAACGCATCATGTATCACTACTTCAACGAAGGCGTAAAAGCAGTTGACCCTAACGCATATTTCATCCTTGAGCATTGGGATAGCAATCGCACTGATTATGCCAACAATGGCATGTTATGCTGGGAAAACACAAGCCACGCATATTACGAACTTGCAATGGGTTGGTATAATGGTTCAAACTCAAGCGCATTGTACAATGCCAACAAAGACAACTATGTATCTTACGCAGAATCGCATGACGAAGAGCGTTGTCAATTCAAAGCAACACAATGGGGTAATGGTACTATCAAAACAGATAAAGCAACACGCCTTAGCCGCGTAGCATCATACCTTGCAATGAGCACAATGTTGAATGGTCCACAAATGTTGTGGATGTTTGAAGAAATTGGTTATGATTTTTCTATCAATTCAGATAGCCAAGGTCAAGGTAACGATGAAGGCAATCGCACATCGACAAAACCAATACCTGAAGCACTCAAATACTACCAAGATACAGACCGCATGAATCAATATAGAATTTTGGGCCAAATCAACCAATTGCGTACACGCATATTGCCAAAAGTATTTGAAGGCAATCCAACAGCACAAGACCTTGCACATAGCAGACCACTCCGTAGTGTAACATGGGGAGAAGGTGTTAATCGCGTATTCATTGTGTCAAACGTAAGTGTTGACCCACAAGAATGCACACTCCCAACAGGAACTAGTAATTGGTACGACTACTTAGCAAACAATCAAAATTCATTAGCTTCAGGTACAAAAGTAACATTGAAAGCAGGCGAAGTGAAAGTTTATACAGCTCAATATTTCCAATTGCCAGAAGTTCCTACTAAATATATCTTCGACGACTATGTAAATATTGAAGATATTGAATACAAATCTAACTGTGTAATCTACCCTACAATTTCGGAAGACATTGTTTTCATCGAAACAACAGAAGAGATTAAATCAGTGGACGTAATCAACGTACAAGGTCAAAAAGTAATGACAGAAGGCAACGTGAATTCGATCAATGTATCGTCGTTACCACAAGGTTTGTATATGATAATCGTCACCTTAGACAACGTACAAGAAGCATACAAAATCTATCGTAAATAATTAGATTACAAATAAATAAAAAGAGGAATCACATTTGTGGTTCCTTTTTTTACACCAAAAACATTTTAGCGAAAATAAGATTTGCCTATATCAATTTTTTTTTGTAACTTTGCACTCCCAAAAATTTAGTTTTTAACACATATCAAACAAAAGGCATGAAAGACCAAGAACCTGTTAAAATTTTGTACATAACACAAGAGATTGATCCTTACACAAAAGAGACTGAAATTGCAGAAATTTGCAGAAAATTTCCACAATACACACAAGAGAAAGGCTGTGAGATTAGAGCTTTTATGCCATGTTTCGGTCATATCAATGAGCGTCGCAATCAATTGCATGAAGTGCAACGTTTGTCTGGTTTGAATATCATCATTGACGATTCAGACCACCCACTAATCATCAAAGTTGCAACAGTGCAAGGAACTAGAATGCAAGTATACTTCATCGACAATGAAGATTTCTTCCGTCGTAATGGTATTGCCCAAGACAAAGAAGGCACATATTTTGATGACAATGACGAAAGAGGCATCTTCTATGTGCGTAGTGTATTGGAAACAATCAAGAAATTGCGTTGGACACCAGATATTATTCACGTGAATGGATGGATATCTGCATTGGCTCCAATGTATATCAAGAAATCATACGCATCAGACCCATTCTTTGCTAATTCAAAGATTATTTATTCTGTTTATAACGACAACTTTGAATGTAAAATACGTGAAGGTTTCGAAACTAGAGCCCTCTTTGACGAAATCGAAGAATCTGATGTTGAAATTTTGAAAGGCGACGTGTTAAGCACTGAAAAATTACACAAAATTGCAATCAATCACTCTGATGCAGTAATTTGTGGTTCTGACACAATAACCGAAGAGTTGGAACGTTATATTGCAGAGAAAGGTGTTCCTTATTTGCCTTATTCGGAAGAAGACAGATACGAAAGATATTGGAACTTTTTCACACAAGTGCATCCTGAACTAAATGGAGAAGACAACGATTAATAGAAAAAAGATATAAATAAATTAAGAGGGAGTTAGACTATAAGTTAATTCCCTTTTAGTATTTTTTATAGAGTATAATACTTAAAACAATGAAAAAAATTTTTATATATGTTATAATTGCTTGTGTGGCATGCTTAACATCATGCAAAAATGATGAATCAGTTGGTATTACTATCCAACCACAAGAAGACGAAATTATAATTTCAGCAGACACGTTTCTCATCGAAAGTGAAAACTATTATGTTCCTGCTATTTCGGCACAAGCAAACTCTATGATACTTGGTGAGTTTTATAGCGCAAAATATGGAACTACAAAAGCCGAATTGCTACTACAAATCGCACCACCTATCGACTACAAATTCCCAGAAGAAAAATACAAACCAGAACCCGACTCATTGATACTCATGATGTATTACGACACATGGTTTGGTTCTCCTTATGCTCCACTCGAATTCAGCATCTACGAAATCAACAAACAATCAATCGACTACAACACTCAGTATTTATCCAACCTTGAGATTGGCGATTTTTGTGATTCTACAATCCTAATGGGCAAACGTTTGATGACTTCGATTGACCTTTCGCGTGCCGACTCTGTGAGTGAAGATACTGCTGCTACACCATACGTGCGCTATAAATTCGACCAAACTCAATTGGAGCGTTTCTTCAACATGCCTCAAGATGTATATAAAAGCGAAGATGCATTCTTAGACGAGTTCAAAGGCTTGTATATAACCACACGTTATGGTTCGTCAACATTGATTTGCTTCAACCAAATATCAATGTATCTTTACTATCATTACACTTATCAAAAAAATGGCAAAGACACCGTGGTAAATACATCTATCATATTCCCATCGAACAAAGAGGTGCGCCAACTCAACAAATTCTCGCACCCCGACATGGAACAAATTGCCGTATGTCACGATAGCTTGAACTATATCAAATCGGCAGCTGGTATATACCCTAAAATCCGTATCCCTATCGGCCAAATGAGCAAACGTATCTACTCTACGATAGGCGATAAACAACTTAACGTGAATGCAGCTGAAATAATTGTTGAAAATATTGCGTATGACAGCACCGATGTATTTATGAGTCGACCTACATATCTCCTTGCCCTAACTACCGACCAATTTGACGATTTCATAAAATACAACACAATCCCATCTGCAACCGACACCACTGCAATAATTGCTAGCTACAGCTCAAGCAAAAGCGGTTACAAATTAGATTTGGCTTACTTTATTACAAAATACCTCCGCAACCAAACTATTGAGGATGACGATGTTATCGAAATGATATTGATGCCAGTTAATGTAGAAGCTGCGACATCAACTTCGACAGGAGTAACATCTGTAACCAAAATAACTCCATTAACACAATTGGCAGCTACTACTATTCGTAGCGGCAAAAATGAATATTCTCCAATGCGACTTAAAATCCTCTATAACGGATTCTAAGAATTGAAAATTACTCACTATCTATATTTTATCACTCAATAGATGAATCTAAACAACAATATAACAACAAACTTGCATGATGCCATTGAATTTAGCAATGGCGAGAGGGAAAGATTAGGTGATAAACAGATTTTTCCAAACCATATACTATTAGGACTTATGCGATTGACCAATTGCACAGCCCTCGATATATTGATTAAATTAGGTATTGACCTCAATCTACTCAAGAAAAAATTAGAAGAGATTAAAAACATCGAAACATCTGGAGCAAACGAAACTTCGCTCCATAAAACTACAGAATCACTACTTCTTTTAGCTAATCTTGAAGCCCGCCTTTCTCAATCAAACGAAGTGCACACATACCATTTCGTAATGGCTATTCTCCGCCAAAAAGAGACAGATTTAATAAAATTATTCAACGAGATGGGTGTCACATATGAGAAATTCAAACCTTTGATAGGCAATAATGTACCACAAACCAAGCCTGGTTCGGTATACGATAGCGACGATGACCTCGAAGACGAAGAAGACGATATGCCTCGCAAACAAAACAACGGAAGCAATATCAAAACATCAACTATTCCATCAAACCCTAACTCAACAACACCTGCTCTCGATAATTTCTCACGCGATTTGTCAGAAGCTGCTGCCGACGGAGAATTAGACCCTGTCGTTGGTCGCGAACAAGAAATACAACGTACTATTCAGATACTTAGCCGTCGCAAAAAGAACAATCCTGTGCTCATTGGCGAACCTGGTGTTGGTAAATCAGCCATCGTCGAAGGCCTTGCTACTCGCATCGTAAATCGCCAAGTACCACGTGCTTTATTC
>JAZLEE010000226.1:0-19919 GCA_045615085.1 Candidatus Aphodosoma sp.
GAAACTCGGGCAATCGGATTGGGGTGGTATATCTATAATTTGTATTTTATGTAATTATGAATTGTGATTTAAAAAAAGTTCCGTCGTTGGTGTTGGGGTTGTTGATGGTGTGCGGGTTTATATTCACACAGGTGTTGGATGGGTTGATTGGGACGGCGTTTGTGTTGTACACGATGCTGTTTTGGGAGTTGTGGTACTTGAAGGTGTTGGGCTCGACTCGCGACAAGGCTACTGAACACTACGATGGTGTGGTGGGTAGATTCAAGGCTTCGGTGTGGACGATTCTCGCGGTGGAGACTATCTTCTTGCTGTTGAGTGTGCTCTTTGTGGTTGTGCCTGATGTTGTGTCTGCGGCTGTGATTGGTATGGCTAAGTCGGCAAGATTCTTGGCACATTCGGTGCTATTTATATGGCAAATATCGATGCTGATGAATGCTATAGCGGCTACGATGAGCCCGGAAGAGTATAAAATAGAGCGAGGCAAAATAGTGCTTATGCTTGTGTTTGCACCTCTCGGAGCAATATTTTTTAATGAGAAGTGAGGAGTTAGGAGTGAGGAATTTCTATACATGAAGACATGAGAGCATGAATCTTTTGCACACAAATTACATAAATAAGACAAATTTTTTATCTCCCACAGATAACACAGATTTTTTAAGATTTTTTATTCTCATTATTATACGATTCGCTCTCTTGCTTCGCAAGATGTCGCTCTATGGATTTACACAGATTTTTGCCTGACGGTATTTGTTTTTTAGATATGAGGGCATGAGAATATGATTTTTTTGTGTGTTTTTAAAATTGTAAAGTTATGAATTGTGAATTAAGTTTGAAGGTGAATGAGCTTTTTGACCAACAACTATCGGTGTGGGAGATGGCTCGCAATAATTTTGAAGGTTTGAAAACTGTGCAAATCCGTGAGTTTGACTTCGATGGATTTGCAGTGAAAGTGCAATTTAATCCAGCGAGGATGGTGTCGTCGGGCGCAAAGGTAGATGCTAAGACTATTGCTGAACGCAAATGTTTTCTTTGTGCTGCCAATCGTCCGGAGGTGCAACGTGGCATTGAGTGGCGCGATTATGATATCTTGATTAATCCGTTCCCAATCTTTACTCGCCACTTGACAATCCCTCGTCGCGAACATGTGGACCAACGCCTTGTGCCTTATATCTCTGATATGTTCGATCTTGCACGTGAATTGACTGATTTTGTGGTATTCTATAATGGCCCGAAATGTGGTGCTTCGGCTCCTGACCATATGCACTTCCAAGCAGGTAATGCCGATTTCTTGCCTTTGGTGGGCGACTATTTCAATCTCAAACAAGTAGGCAAAACTGAGTTGGTGGAGGCTGTTGATGCGGCAGAAACTTATCTTATAAAAGACTATTTGCGCGTGGTGTATTGTGTTGAGTCGGCTGATGCAGATGCGTTGAAGGCGGCATTTATGAAACTATACAACTCGTGGGTGGTGGATGCAGATGTTGAGCCAATGATGAATGTGGTTTGTTTGTATCGCGAGGGTAAGTGGTATTTGTTTGTGATTCCTCGCGGGGCTTTCCGCCCATGGCAATATACTGCCGAAGGTGACAAACAATTGCTTGTTTCGCCTGCTACGGTGGAGGTGAGCGGATTGTTTATTACTCCTGTGAAAGAGCATTTCGAACGTATCACTAAAGAGGATGTGGTGGATATTCTAACTCAATGCACAATTAAATGAGGAGTGAGGAGTTAGGAGTGAGGAATGAATATTTCTTTCATTTATTGGATGTGTTTTATTTATGTGGATAATACTGCGCGTAATTAGAGTTTTTGGATGGTTAAAATTTTTTAAGATTTCAGTATGGCTGTAGAGCGTAGGAAAAAGGAGTGGATGGAGTCGGTGGACTCGATGAAAATGTATGTACCTAAAGAATTTGGAGCGGAGCAAGACCCTCCTAAAATGGAAAAAGCAGATATGGAACAATTGCCTAAACTATTGCAAGAGCCTATTATTACAGTGGGTATAATGCACGCTGAGCGAATTGGTTTCTTTTTCGATTCGCCTTTCCGTTGTGAAGAATTGCCTAATATTACGTTCGATGGCGAATATGAGGTGTTCTACTCGGAGGCGGGGCGTGTGCGTTTCTTTGACCAAGAGTTTGATAGCCTACATTTTACGCCTATTGAGGAGCAAGACTATACAGCAGAGGATGGTTATTTCGAACTTGAAGATGTGGTGATTGGTATCAATTTTCATTGGGAACGCAAGGAGACTCAACGCTTCAAAGGCGGATTGACATTTATGATTGAGCATAGTAAGGTGGTGGCTGTGAATGAAATACCTACAGAGGCGTATATCTTCTCGGTGATTTCGAGCGAGATGAGTGCTACTGCAAGCCTCGAACTATTGAAAGCACATGCTGTTATCTCGCGTTCGTGGTTGTTGAAACCGATTATTCATAATGAACATAATGCTACGGCTGTGCTTGAGCATAGGACCGACGA
The DNA here is from genome assembly GCA_045615085.1 of Candidatus Aphodosoma sp. Classification (GTDB taxonomy): domain Bacteria; phylum Bacteroidota; class Bacteroidia; order Bacteroidales; family Paludibacteraceae; genus Aphodosoma. The sequence goes on from JAZLEE010000226.1 coordinate 2,485, forward strand.
TGAGTTGATTAAGTGGTATGAGCGTGATTCGCACGAATTGTATAATGTGTGCGCCGACGACCATTGTCAACGCTATCAGGGTATTACGCGTGCTCGCACCGAGAATGTGCGTCTTGCTATTGAGGCTACGCGTGGGTTGGTGCTTGTGTCGGGCGGACAGATATGCGATGCTCGTTTCTCGAAATCGTGTGGAGGTGTGAGTGAGGTGTTTGAAAACTGTTGGGCAGATGAGCATTACCCTTATCTCGAGCGAGTGATTGATAGTCGACAATCGACAGTTGACGGTCAACAGATGGATTTGACTGTTGAGGCTAATGCAGAGGCTTGGATTCGTGGCGAGTATGATTCGTTTTGCAACACTCACGACAAAGAGATTCTCTCGCAAGTGCTTAACAACTATGACCAAGAGACTACTGACTTCTATCGTTGGAAGGTGGAATATACTACTGAGCAACTTTCGGAATTGGTGGCTCGCCGTTCGGGTATCGACTTTGGTACTATTGTGGCTCTCGAACCAGTTGAGCGTGGTGTGTCGGGCAGATTGACTCGACTACGTATTGTGGGTACTAAGCGCACAATGGTAGTGGGCAAGGAGTTGGAAATACGCCGTTGGTTGTCGGAATCGCATCTATATAGTTCGGCATTTGTGGTGGATAAGACCGAGAATGGTTTTGTGTTGACAGGTGCTGGTTGGGGACATGGCGTAGGTCTTTGTCAGATTGGTGCTGCTGTGATGGGGGCACAAGGCTATAAATACGACGAGATATTGTATCACTATTTTGTCAACTCAGAATTGAATGTATTATATAAATAAAAAATAACATGGAAAAAAGAATTTCTCCTTGGGTGTGGATTCCAACACTCTATTTTGCACAGGGTATTCCTTACTTTATTGTGAATAATATCTCAGTCATGATGTTCACGAAAATGGGTGTGCCTAATGGTGATATGGCTATGTTTACTTCGTTGCTCTATTTGCCATGGATGATTAAACCATTTTGGAGCCCGTTTGTGGATATCTTCAAAACAAAACGTTGGTGGACTGTGGTGATGCAAATCGTGATGACTGTGGCTTTTGTGCTTACTATCTTCTCAATTCCAACTCCAACGGCAGAGATGTTGGCTACGCAATCGACTCCGATTAGCATGTTCTATGTTACGCTTATCCTCTTTGTTATCACTGCGTTTGCTTCGGCAACTCATGATATTGCAGCCGATGGTTTTTATATGTTGGCTTTGAAACAGAGTGACCAAGCTGCCTTTGTGGGTATTCGTAGCACTTTCTATCGTTTGTCATCTATCTTCGGACAAGGTGTGCTTGTGGCACTTGCAGGTTTGATTGAAAATAGTACTAACGACATACCTTGGTCGTGGCGAATTACTATGATTGTGACAGCTGCTATTTTTACTATCTGCTCGCTCTATCACACATTTATGCTTCCTCGTCCAAATGCCGATACTTCGTCGTTGAAAGATGAAAAGCCTACTGTTGGCGCTATCTTTATGGAGTTTGGTCGTACTTTTGCGACTTACTTCCAAAAGCCAGGTGTGTGGTTGGCTATCGTGTTTATGCTTCTTTATCGTTTGCCTGAGGCTTTCCTTATCAAAATGTGTATGCCTTTCCTTGTAGCATCTAAAGAGGTTGGAGGTTTGGGCCTTTCTACTGCCGAGGTTGGTGTAGTGTATGGTACTATTGGTGTGCTTTTCCTTACAATTGGAGGTATCCTTGGCGGTTTGTTTGCATCGAAACTTGGACTTAAAAAGTCGCTTTGGACTATGGCTGGTTGTATGACTTTGCCTTGTATTACATTTGTATATTTGGCTATTTGCCAACCAGAAAACCTTGTGCTTACCTCTATTGCTATTGCTATTGAGCAATTTGGCTATGGTTTTGGTTTCACTGCCTATATGCTTTATATGATGTATTTCTCGGAAGGAGAACTTAAAACATCGCACTATTCTATTTGTACAGCGTTTATGGCAATGAGTATGTTGATACCAGGTATGTTTGCTGGTTATATTCAAGAGGCTATTGGCTATATTGATTTCTTCTGGATGGTGATGTTGTGTTGTGTAGCTACGGTTGTTGTAACTTTCTTTGTTGATCGTAAGATAGACCCTAATTATGGTAAGAAGTAATTAGATTGTGATATGAAAAAAGGGATTGACCCGATGAGGTCAATCCCTTTTTTTTATTGTGTTTAATTGCAATATTCTTCTACATCTTCGGCGGTTATTGTGTCGCCACATAGGATGATAAGACGTTCGACTATATTGCGTAATTCGCGGATATTTCCACGCCATCTGCGTTGTTGGAGTTTTTCTATTGCCTCGGTAGAGAATTGTTTGACAGGGCGTCCTTGTGAGTCGCAGATTATTTGTGAGAAATAATTAATCAACAGAGGTATGTCTTCTAATCGTTTTGATAAGGGTTCGATGTGAAGAGGAACTACATTGAGGCGGTGGTATAGGTCTTCACGGAAGTTGCCTTTGTCGATTTCGTCTTGTAGATTCTTATTGGTTGCTGCGATTACGCGCACGTTGATTTTGATTAGTTTGTCGCTACCTACGGGCGAAACAACATTCTCTTGGAGACAACGTAGTACCTTGGCCTGAGCAGATAGACTCATATCGCCTATTTCGTCGAGGAAGATGGTGCCTCCATCGGCTTGTTCGAATTTGCCTATGCGTTGTTTGATAGCCGAGGTGAATGCTCCTTTTTCGTGTCCAAAGAGTTCGCTTTCGATGAGTTCGGAAGGGATAGCAGCGCAGTTGACTTCGACGAATGGTTTGTTGGCTCGTGGCGAATTTTGATATATTTGACGGGCTACGACCTCCTTGCCGGTGCCATTCTCGCCAGTGATTAGAACACGAGTGTCGGTCTGAGATATTAGGTCAATCAGGTGTCGCAGTTTTTTTATGCTTGGTGATTCACCTATCATCTGGTAGTTGTTTTGGATTTTCTTTTTAAGAGTTTTGGTCTCTTTTATTAATTTGTTTTTGTCTAAGGCATTGCGTGTAGATATGAGTAGTCGGTTTAGGTCGAGTGGTTTTTCGATATAATCGAAAGCTCCTTTCTTTAAGCAATCCACAGCCATACCAATATTGCCGTGAGCCGACATTATGATTATAGGCATTTCGTGGCCATCTTCTTTAAGTTTCTCGAGCAAAACGATTCCACTGATGTTGGGCATTACGATGTCGGTAATGACCAAATCATATTGTGTTGTTTTGATTTTTTCGAAAGCTTGGATAGCACTTTCGGCTAACTCGACATTGTGTTTTTCGTGTTCGAGCACATCTTTCACTGTGCTACGAATAGAGCGTTCGTCGTCGACAACTAATATTCGTGCCATATGCGTTGATATTATTATTTGTTTGTTTTTATAAGCTCTTTAGGTTTTTGTTCGAGAATAGGTAATTCGGTGTAGTTCCATACTTCTTCGACATCCCAAAAGGCTCTTAATTCAATGTCATACGGATAGTAGTAGGTTTTTTCGGGTTGAATGTGTTCTTTGTAGTTGCCTGGGTCCCATTGTCCGTTGCCATTTGCGTCGATGAATAGGCGAGCATAGTAGGTATCAGGCTTCATGTATTCGAACTTGGTTTTGCTTTCGGTGGCATGGAGTTCTTTTATTACAGCATCGTTTTTGTCGATAATTTGAATAATTTCTTTACCTGTGTGGTGAGTTAATTCAATAATAAGAATGCTGTATTCTTCTAATGATTTGGTGCGAAAAGCAATGGTTTCTTTGTTGGTAGTTTTTTCGACGCAAGATGTGAATAGGGTAGAATCAACTAAAAGTTGGTAGTCTGTCGATGGTTTCCACTCGTAGATGATTTGGTATTTGAGTCCAACGCTGTCGGCCTTAATGATTTCGGCTGGTAAATCAACCCAATTGGTATCTACTTTCTCTTGAAGTTTGTAGCCAACGGAGTCGTTTTGAGTTAACGTTGTTGGTTGGTTGAACGAAAGGAAAAGAGGTACGTAGATGTCAAAAGAGTTTGACTTGTTGGTTGTTATAGTGTGGTGGATGTTTTCTTCTACTTGGCTTTGTTTGTTTTTTGTCTTATTGGTTCTGGGCGCACGATATACAAAACTTATAGTGTCGGTTTGCCAATAGATAGAGTCGTCGCGTTTTTGATATGTTGCTTCTATTTGTATGGTGTCTTGTTGCCAAGCGAGAGTGTCAGTAAGCCAATAGGTAATGGTGTCGTTGTTTGTTGATGTTTGGCGTAAGTAAGAAAATAGACTGTCAGAGATATTGATTGGTTTGATTATAGGCAGAGAGTCGCACTTATTGGCGAATTCGAATGTGAGTTTGTGGCGCTCTTTGCGTTCGGATTTTATGAGATATTGGCGATTGTTTTTTTCGGTGAAAGCAAACAAAATGACATCGTCGGGAGTGTATGTGTTATTGTATTTTGTTGAGATAGAATCGATAATCAATTGAGTTGAGTCGACGATATTATTAACCGAGTCGATGATTGCATAGTGTGAGATAGTGTCGTAGGTGATGTCGGTGGTGCAGATAGGTATATATATGCTGTCGTCGAAGGCAATTTGCTCGGTAGGGATGTCATAGTAGTAGTTGCTACCTATGTCGGATAAAGCAAATATGTGGTATTCGCCAGCCTTGACATTGTTGATAGTAAATTTGCCTTTGTCGTCGGTTTTGCCAATGCGGTCGAAGGGTTTAGACAAAAAGGCTGAGTCGCCAAGATTACTATGAATACCTACTAAAAGATTTGGTATAGGGTTTAGTGTTTGAGCATCAATAATCGTGCCAGATATCCTCAAAGTATCAATAAAATCACCGGTAGCGAAACTAAAAGTAAAACCATTAAGTTCGTTGCGCTCGTTGTTGTCGACAATCGAGTTGGTGAAATCGATAGTGTAGGTAGTGTTTTCTTTGAGAGAGTCTTGAAGTTCAACATTTACTTTGTGACCTGAGGCCTTGATAACAGCCATTTGTGCTTGAGGTGGTGATATGATGACTTTTTCGAAAGTACTTTGCACCAATACAATTTCGTCAAAAGTTAATTGTATTTTGTTAGAAGATACATTTGTTGAACCATTTTCGGGTGTGCACTTCAATAGTTTGGGTGGCGTGGTGTCTTTAGGTCCGCCTTGTGGACCACTACCGCGACTGGCACAACCAAGAATGGTCAGTATGCAAAACGCAATTATGCATAATATATTGATTGTTTGTTTCATTCTTATCTTATTATATTTTTAGTTTTAAGCAATATACATCGCCAGGCAATTGGTCGATGAGTTCATCGAACACCATTTCGGTGAGAAGAGCCGATGTTTTTTGTATTGATAGGTTGAGGTTTGTACTGATGATATTTATATGTTGAGGTTCGATTTTCAGTATATCTACAACGGCTTGTTGTTCGGGAGTTAGTTCGTTGAATAGTGATTGTTGTATGGCTTGTTGTTCTGGTGCCGACCATCCCATTAGGTTTATTAAATCTTCTGCCGAAGTAATAATTTCGGCCTTGTGTTGACGTATGAGTTTGTTGCATCCCTCCGATGTTTTGTCGCCTACACGACCAGGGAAAGCCATTACATCGCGATTGTAGTCATTGGCAATATTGGCAGTTATGAGCGATCCACCTTTGATTGCTGATTCTACCACTACCGTAACATCGCACATGCCTGCTACGATGCGGTTGCGTTGAACAAAGTTTTGTGGGTCAGGGTTTGTTTTAGATAGATATTCGGTGACTATTGCTCCACCAGATTTTATCATTTTAGAAGCATAATCTCTGTGAGCATGAGGGTATATGCGGTCGAGGCCATGCGCCATGACACCGATGGTAGGTAGTCCATATTCGAGAGCGGCTTTGTGTGCGGCAATATCAATTCCGTATGCCAAGCCACTAATTATTACAGTATCGGGGTTTGATTGGGCGAGAGTTTTTACGAGATTGTCGGTTAGATCTCGGCCATATTTTGTAGCATTGCGAGTGCCTATGATGGCAACAAACTTTTGAGCATTCAAGTCGCAATCGCCATATTGATACAATATTTGAGGCGCATCAGCGCATTGCTTTAGTCGGTATGGATATTCTGGCGAATCGAAAGTTGCGACCTTGATTTTGTTTTTGACAATAAATTCAATCTCTTCTTCGGCACGACGAAGAGCCTCTTGTTGATAACTGCTATCAGATATATAAGCGCCCACATTGCCTATTTTGCTTAGTATCTCGGGGCTTTCTTTGAATATGGCTTCGGCTGAGCCGAAATGCTCGAGCAGAGTGCGCGCAGTGCGTGGCCCAACCATGAAGAGTTGAGTCAGTGCAATATCGTATAGTAGTTTGTCGTGATTCATTTACGTTTCAGTTTGTTTGTCAGAAAGAATAGGCCTATTCCAAGAACTACACCAAGCGTATTGGCAATGATGTCGTATATCGAGCCAGAACGCCAAGGAAGTATGGATTGTATGCCCTCCATAGATGCTCCGTAGCAAGTTGCGAATATTAGAGCAAACCAAATCTGTTTTTTTGTTATTCTGAATTTTAGATATGATGTTTGGTTTAGCATTAATATTAGCGTTATGCACATATACATGATAGTATGCACTATTTTGTCGGCGCTTGGGACATCTGTTTTTGGTAAAACCCCTGTGTTGATAACTGATAGTATCAACACAAGGGTACATGCCAATATCGAAGGCAGATATTTCATATTTTTAGTAACAAGTAGTTAGTAGCGAGTAGCAAGACTTGTTTTTAGAAATATTTTACTTCTGTGCCGTAGATGCTTGTGAGCAAATTGTTGGCCAAGCGGCTTGCACCGAAGCGGAACAACTCGTTGTTCATCCACTCGTCGCCTAATATAGTGCGCACGATAGTGTAGTATTCTACAGCCTCTTGAGTTGTAGAGATACCACCAGCAGGTTTGAAACCAATTTTTATGCCAGATTTTTCGTAGTATTCTTTGATTGCTTGGCACATAACGTAGGCAGCCTCGAGAGTAGCCGAACGTTCGGTTTTGCCTGTAGAAGTTTTGATGAAATCGGCACCGGCAGCAATAGCCAAGATAGATGCTTGTTTGATTTCTTTAGTATTGTGCATCAAGCCACTTTCGAGGATAACTTTCAAGTGAGCTCCATGGCACGAATCTTTGATTTCGCGCAATTCGTCGTACACTTCAGTATGGAAACCACTGAAGAATTTGCCAAGAGAGATAACCACGTCGATTTCGTTAGCACCTGCAGCCACTGTCAAAGCCACCTCTGCAATTTTTGCTTCGATGAAAGTTTGAGAAGAAGGGAAGCATGCCGATACTGCTGCGATGTTTACACCTTCGGTTTCGAGTGTGGCTTTTGTTACAGGAACAAGGGCAGGATATACGCATACTGCAGCTACATTAGGCATCTCAGGATATTTTGCTTTGAATTCGTTTACGCGTTCCATCATGCCACCGATTTTATCTTCAGTATCAGTGCTATTGAGCGAAGTGAGGTCAATCATATTGAAACATTGTTTCCAAACCTCGATGTTGTTATACTTGTCGAAATTTTTAGTTAGAATTTCTTTAACTGCTTGAGCAACACTCTCGTCGGTGAAGTTAAAGTCATACTCGTTGTAAAGTTGATTTAGTTTTTCCATATTTTTGTATTTTTAGATTACTCTTTTCGTTGTGAATCAATCAATATTGTTACAGGTCCATCGTTGAGCAATTCGACCTTCATGTCTGCACCAAATTGTCCAGTACCAACTTCTTTGCCTAATAGTTCGGATACCTTTGCGCAGAATTTTTCGTACATAGGTATAGCAAAGTCGGGTTTCGATGCGCGGATATAGCTTGGACGATTGCCTTTGGCAGTCATAGCATGTAGGGTGAATTGGCTCACGATGAGTATCTCGCCGTTTACATCCATCACCGAGCGGTTCATCACGCCATTTTCGTCGTCGAATATGCGTAGGTTCACCACCTTTTGAGCCAACCAATTGATGTCGGCATCGGTGTCGGCATCTTCGATACCAACCAAAATCAATAGTCCTTTCTCAATCTTCGATTTCAACGCACCCTCAATCGTTACCGAAGCATGCGTCACGCGTTGTATAACAAGTCTCATAGTTCCATCAAGCGTTTGCCTACGATTTCGGCTGCTAAATATACCAATTCGCCACAAGGGCGTTTTTTGTAGTATTCTCCAGTGCGAGGCGAAGGAGTAGGGTCTTCTTTTTTACAAGTTAAACCAAGCAATTCGCGGCATATAATTGAACCATTTTCTTGACGGAAATCTTCTGCAACTGCTTGTACCAATGCATAGTTGGCTTTTTTTGCCTCGGCGTCTTTGTTGTCGGCTGGTATAGCCATTGATGCCACCATAAACATACCGGTGCATGCTCCACACACCTCACGCAATCGGCCCATACCACCACCGAAACTTGAAGCAAATTTCGATGCTAATTCTACATCCAAATCAAACAAATCGGCATATGCCATAAACACCGATTGTGAGCAGTTATATCCATCTTGGAAATAAGCCTTTGCTCTTTCGGCACGCTCTTTTATATCAAAATTTTTCATATCAATTTATATCATTAAAAAAGTCATTTTTTCATTTTATTGCCAAAGGCTTCTGTTTCTCACTTCTCCCTACCTTCAAGCAACCTATTTCGAAGAAGACTGCCACATATTACAAAAATAAATTATGCCAATTCAAAGTCCAATTGTTTCTTCACAAGGTCGGTTTTTGCTATTTTCACAGTCAACTCATCGCCCAATTGATAGCGTTTGCCAGTGTGACGACCCACGATGCAATAGTTCTTTTCGTCGAATTCGTAATAGTCATCGCTCAAGCAACGAATAGGAATCATACCCTCGCACTTATTCTCGTTCAACTCCACATAGATACCCCAATCTGTAACGCCAGAAATTACGCCATCATATACCTGTCCGATGCGGTCCGACATATATTCCACTTGTTTGTATTTGATAGATGCGCGCTCGGCAGAGGCAGCCAATTGCTCCATATCCGACGAGTGTTCGCAATACTCTTCGTATTCGTCTTTATTCACCGAACGACCTTCCTCGAACAAATAGCGAGTGAGCAATCTGTGCGCCATCATATCAGGATAGCGGCGGATAGGCGAAGTGAAGTGCGAGTAGTAGTCGAAAGCCAAACCATAGTGACCAATATTCTCAGTCGTATAAGTAGCCTTAGCCATTGAGCGAATAGCAAGAGTTTCGATGAGATTCTGTTCGCGTTTGCCCACCACTTGGTCGAGCAAATTGTTGATAGCCGACGACACCTCTTGATTCTTACCCGTAGTTTTGAGTTTATATCCAAATCGTTTGATGAACGTGCTAAAGTTCTCCAACTTGTCGGGGTTAGGCACGTCGTGCACGCGATACACGAATGTTTTAGGTTTCGCTTTTGCACCTTTCACCCCTTTAGGTTTGCCGATATGAGCAGCTACAGTTTTGTTAGCCAACAACATAAACTCCTCAATCAATTTATTAGCCTCTTTCGCTTCTTTGAAATATACGCTTAGAGGTTTGCCCTTTTCGTCAATCTCGAATCGCACCTCTACGCGGTCGAACGCAATTGCACCTTTGGCAAATCTTTTTACTCTCAGTATTTTTGCCAACTCGTTCAATTTCAACATCTCAGTGACAAAGTCGCCTTCGCCCGACTCAATTATCGCTTGTGCCTCCTCGTAGGTGAATCGGCGATTAGAGTTGATGACGGTGCGGCAGATTTCATAACCTTTAATCTCAGCAAACTCATCCAATTGGAATACAACCGAATAAGCCAACTTATCTTCATTTGGGCGCAACGAGCAGATGTTGTTGCACAAACGCTCAGGCAACATAGGTATTGTTCTATCCACCAAATAGATAGAAGTAGCGCGTTTATAAGCCTCTTTTTCTATTATCGAATCAGGTGTTACATAGTGAGTTACGTCGGCAATGTGCACACCAACTTCCCATAGTCCCGACTCTAATTTTCTGATTGACAACGCATCGTCGAAGTCTTTTGCATCGCGTGGGTCAATTGTGAAAGTCACCACATCGCGCATGTCGCGACGGCGTGCAATTTCGTCTGCCGTAATCACATCCGATATTTCATTTGCAGCATCTTCTACCTCTTGAGGATATGAGTATGGCAATCCGAATTCAGCCAAAATAGCATGCATTTCGGCATCGTTGTTGCCCACATCGCCAAGCACAGCCACAATCTCGCCAATTGGATTCTTGTCCTTTTCGGTCCACTCCACAATTTTGCCTATACAGCGTTGTCCATTCTTGCCTCCACCCAATTTGTCGAGAGGAATGAATATGTCGTGAGTCAATGTTTTTTTGTCGATATTGAGGAAAGCAAATGAAGGCTTAACTTCTAGTATGCCAACAAATTCGGTCTTTTTGCGTTCGAGCACAGTAATCACTTCGCCCTCTTGCTCTTTGCCTTTGCGGCGAGGGAATAGCATCACCTCTACTCGGTCGCCATTCAGAGCGCAACCCATCGAGCGTTCGGCAATCCACACACGTTCGCCTCCATCTTCTGGCACCAAATAGGTTTTTTTAGCCACAGTTTCGCGGTCGAGCACCCCAACCACAGTTTTGCGGCGCATATTGGCTTTGTATTTGCCTGCACTGATGCGTTGTATTTTGCCCGCAGTTTCCAAGTCGAATAGGGCATCAACTACGCGCTCCTTCATCACCGACTTTTTCAAGCCCAAAGCGGCAGAAACTTGCTTGTAGTTGAAAGGTTTGGTAGGATTTTCGTTGAAGAAATTCAACACGTCTTGTGTAATCGCTTCTTTGGTGAAACGACGTTTTTCTGGTTTTTTCTCTTTTTCTGTCTTCATAGTTTTTTCAATTAGTTTTTACATTGTTGATTGTAATTTCGATATACCCAATTCGAGGATGAGCAATTTCGTATGGGTTGAAAGTGTAGGTTATGGTAGAGTCGGTAATGGTAAAATTGCCGTTAGGGCGCACTCTTTTGAAATCGATGATTATTTCGTTTTCTTGTGCCATTTCTTTGGCGCGATTGACAAGAAGAGCGCGTATGTGGTTCATTTGCTGAGGAGTGAAAATGTCTCTTTCGTTTAGATGTCGACCAGTTTTTGCATCGAATACGTAGTAGGTGCAAGTTGTCATTAGGGCCTTGGCATTGGTAGTTGTGTTGGTGGTATTGATGCGTCGGAAAGATACGTATTGGTCGTCGGCACTGATGATTTTGTCATCTATTTTGGTGAATAGAGATAGTTCTTTGGCAGAGTCTTCGGCTGTTTCGATAAAGGTGTTGAGTGAAGACTTAGCATATTCGGTGAGGAGTTTTTTGTTGCTAAATTTGGTGAAGTCGTTGCCAAAGACTGTGGCAACGATGCTGTCGCGTAGTATTTTTTCTGTTTCTTTGTTGATATTTTGGTGAGAAAGGTTTAGGTCTCCCTCGAAATGGAGAGTGACATTGTTCTCTTTGTTCTCGAAATTGTCGTTCAAAGAGATAGAGTTGTTTTTTGATGAACAAGCTACAAGTAGTACTGCAAAGAATATTCCAAATAATTTTTTCATAATAGTAGTATAAAGTTTGTATAAAAATATTTCAACTTGCAAAGATACTCATTTTTGTTGATAATACCAAGATATTATGGATTGCAATTGGGGAAAAGATGCTTTATGTTGGTTTTTGGGTTGTTTGGTCGGTGGTTGAGGGTTGAATTATAGTATATTTATAGTATGTTTATCCTATATTTATAGTATATTTATCCTATATTTATAGTATATTGAAGGTGGGGCTAGTGATGTTGTGTGTAGTTTTTATGTTTTTTATGATTGAGGTATGAAAAAAAAGTGTTATCTTTGCATGTTAATATGGTGTATTCTATTTATTTTGAAAATTAGGTCATTATGAAGGGTAAAATAGTCTCGTTGAATGTTAGGTATATCGTTTATGCGATTAGCTTTGTTTTGGCTGTAGTGGCTACTTATTTTTTGCTACCAAAAGAGGATGATTTTGATCGTTATTTTGAGGTTGGCAAGCCATGGACGTATGATGAACTTATTGCTCCAAAGGACTTTGCGATTTATAAGTCGGATGCACAGTTGGAAGAGGAGCGCGTGAAGGCATTGGCTGAATTGGAACCATATATTTCGGTGGTGAAGCGTGATGATATTGTGGTGAATAATATTCTTTCGGACAATCCGCGTTTGCGAGATTGGGTGACGGAGAGATTGAAGGAGATTTTTGCTATTGGTGTTATTTCGTTGCAAGATAGACAAGAGATGGACCGTTTGGGTGTCACCAGAGTGGTGTTGCTTGAGGGTAATAGAGTGGGGAGAAAGGTGTTGGCGAATGATTTGTTTACGTTGAAAACGGCGTATGACTATGTGATTGAGAAAGCTGGTGAGGTTGGATGGATTGATATCAATCAGTTGAGGGCATCGAATTTCGAACAATATATTACTGCTAATGCGGAGATTGATAGGGTGAAGACAGATCAAGCGATGCAGATTATAGTTGACGGGGTTATGCTTACGTCGGGTATGGTGCAACATGGGGAGAAGATTATTGGCAGAGGAGAGGTGGTTTCGGAAGAGAAATATCAGATTCTTACTTCGCTTAAGCGAGTTATGGATGGCGAGGAGTTGCATAGTGGGGATAATATTTGGCAAGTAGTGGGTGATGTGGTGTTGATTGTGTTGCTCTATGTTTTGTTGGTTGCCTACTTTGTTTTGTTTAGACCAAAGGTGTTGGAGTCGATTAGGGCTGTGATGTTTATGGCGTTTATGGTGTTGGCAATGTTGGTGTTGTTATGGTTGGTTAATCAGCATTTGGAGTTGTCGGAATATATAGTGCCATTTGCAATGTTGCCTTTGGTGGTTCGTGTGTTTTTTGATTCTCGTACGGCGCTTTATGTTCATGTTATTACGATTTTGTTGGCGGCACAGATGGTGCCAGATGCGACAGAGTTTGTGTTTCTACAGGTAGTTGTGGGTATGGTAGCAGTGTCGAGTTTGAAGGATATGAATTCGCGTTCGCAATTGGTGAAATCGGCATTGTTGATATTTGCGACATATTTGGTTGCGTATGTGGCTATGGAATTGGCGCGTGGAGCCGATATTGATGAGGTGAAGTGGGGAATGGTGCTTTTGTTTGCAATCAATTCGGTGGCATTGTTGTTTGCCTATGGTTTGATATATATTATTGAGAAGGTGTTTGGATTTTTGAGTGAGGTTACGTTGGTAGAGTTGTCGAATATCAATAGTCCTTTGCTTATGGAATTCAGCGAGAAGTGTCCGGGAACATTCCAACATGTGCTTCAGGTGAGTAATTTGGCCGTTGAGGTGGCAAAGAAAGTTGGGGCGAATGCTCTCTTGGTGCGTACGGGTGCACTCTATCACGACCTTGGCAAGATGGTGAACCCAATGTACTATACAGAGAATCAGACGGGAGTGAATCCGTTGAGTGCATTGCCATATGATGAGGCGGCTCAGATAATTATCTCGCATGTGCAAGAGGGGGTGAAGATTGCTGAGAAGTGGAATTTGCCTTATCAGATTGTTGAGTTTATCTCGATGCACCATGGATGTAGCAAGGTGAAATATTTCTATAATTCGTTCAAGAATGAGTTTCCGGATAGAGAGATTGATGAGCGTAAGTTTACCTATCCAGGTCCACTACCATCAACAAAAGAGACTGCTATATTGATGATGTCGGACGCAGTTGAAGCGGCTTCGCGTAGTTTGAAATCGTATGACGAGGAGTCGATTTCGAAATTGGTGGAGGGTGTTGTGAACGGACAGATAGCCGATGGTCAGTTTAGAAATGCGCCTATATCGTTCAAGGATGTTGAGGTGGCAAAATCAATCTTTAAGGTTAAATTGCAAAACATTTATCACACCAGAATACAGTATCCAGAACTTAAAAGGCAAGATAAAAAAGAAGAAAAGACGGCATTAGGTGAGATTAATAAAACACTTAAAAAAGTTCGTCGTCCGTATCGTTTTCAAAAAAAATAAGTTATGTCATTATTGAGAGTTATTTTAGCTGTTATTTTCCCACCTTTGGCAGTAGTTGACAAGGGTTGTGGTTCTTTTCTTATTATTCTTCTTCTTACTTGTATGGGTTGGATTCCAGGAGTAATAGGAGCTTTGATTATTTTAAATAAAAATGCTTAAGGTTTGCAAATGAGTACTGCTAAGTTTCGTGTTTCGCATATTGTATTGGGAGTTTTGTGTGTTGTGGCTATCTTTTTGATATTCACAAAGACGCTCTTTTTTCGTTTCGACTTGACAGAAGAAAAATGCTATTCATTGTCTCGCGCTTCGAAAGATTTTGTAGCCAATGTTCATGAACCTCTCACAGTGTTGTTGTATCTCGATGGTGACCTTGATGCCAATATGTTGCGCCTTCGTAGAGCAGCGGAAGATATGGTGCGCGAACTGAATATGTATTCTTCGGAGCAGTTGACACTTGAACTTGTGAATCCTAATAATGCAACTACAGAAGAGGAGCGTTATGCCGTTTATGGCGAATTGGAAGGTCGAGGCTTGCGAGGAATGAGTGTGACTGTGCGTTCGCGCGATGGTAAGATGACAGAGCAAGTGATATTCCCATGGGCAGAGGTGTGCAGTTTGCGAGATACGATGGCGGTGTGTTTGATGCAACCATCGGCGCAAAAGACAGGAGAAGAGGCCGTTAATAGCGCGATTGCAGATTTGGAATATTTGTTTGTAGATGCTATACGAGTGTTGAATCGTAGAGAGGTGACTAAAGTGGCATTCATTGAAGGGCATGGTGAGTTGACCGAAGAGTATACTTATGATGCCAGTGATGCGTTGAGTAGATATTTTCAAGTAGATAGAGGGGTGTTGGGTGCAGATGCTTCGGTGCTTGATGATTATGCAGCCATCATTATTGCAAAGCCGATGGATAAATACTCGGAGAGCGACAAATTCATTATCGACCAATATATTATGCGTGGCGGTCGAGTGCTTTGGTTGCTTGATGGGGCGCAGATGTCGGGCGAAATGTTGTCGGAAGGGGGTGCTACGCCACTCATAGCAATGGATGTCAACCTCAACGACCAACTATTCAGATATGGAGTGCGTTTGACTCCGACGATTGTAGAGGATATGCAGTGTGCCTATATGCCGATAAATGTGGCACGTCCGGACGAGCAACCACGATTTGAGCCAATACCTTGGTTTTATACGCCACTGTTGCAAGGTTCGCCTTATCATCCTATTACAAAAACATTGCAAGCCGTCAAGGCCGATTTTGCTTCGGGCATAGAAATTGTAGGTGATACAGCAGGTGTTAGAAAAGAGGTTTTGCTTATTTCGAGCAATGCAAGTCATGTGGATGTGGCACCGACTGAGATTGATGTGATGAGAGCAATCAATGTAGAACCAAAGGACTATTTCACTACGCAATATGTGCCAATTGCGGTGGCATTGGAGGGTGAGTTTCAGTCGATATATAAGCATCGCATGATTCCAGAAGGAGTGATAGCAAATGGTGTTGTAAATCAGAGTGTGCCAACACGCATGGTTGTAGTGGCAGATGGGGATATTATTCGTAATGACGTGGAGCAACATCGTGAGGGCTTGATGCTTGTGCCACTTGGATATGATAGAGTTACGCGTCAGATGCATGGGAATAGGGATTTCGTAGTGAATACAATGTTGTATTTGACAGACGATGAGGGCGTTATGCAACTCCGTAATCGTAGGGTTGATTTGCGATTGTTGAATCGTGCAGTTGTAGATTCGCAACGTGATGTTTGGGTGTGGATTAATACATTGTTGCCTATAGTGTTGTTGGGTGTTTTTGGGGGAGTATTTTATTGGCAAAGACGTAAAAGATATATAAGATGATAATGTTGAATAATAATTAGTTAATTCGTTGTTTTAGATGAAATATATAGGAGCACATGTAAGTGCACCGGGCGGTGTGGAAAATGCGCCTCTTAATGCACATAATATAGGAGCAACAGCATTTGCTTTGTTCACCAAAAATCAGCGTCAATGGTTTGCGCCTGCATTGACCGAGAAGTCTATTGCAGCTTTTAAGGCGCGTTGTACTGAATATGGTTACACAGCATCTCAGATATTACCCCACGATAGTTATCTTATCAATTTAGGTTCGCCAGAGGCAGAATCTCTGGAAAAGAGTCGTAACTCTTTTATAGAAGAGATGCTCCGTTGCGAGCAGTTGGGATTGGATAGATTGAACTTCCATCCAGGTTCGCACCTAAAGAAAATTAGCGAGGAAGATTGCCTTAAGATAATTGCTGAAAGCATAAACATTGCGTTGGACAAGACTCGTGGAGTTATTGCAGTGTTGGAAAATACGGCAGGTCAAGGCACCAATGTGGGTTATCGTTTTGAACATCTTCGAACAATAATTGACTTGGTCGAAGATAAGTCGCGTGTTGGAGTTTGTATTGATACACAACATGCATTTGCATCGGGATATGATTTGTTGTCGGAAGAGGGTTTTGATGAAGTGTGGCGTCATTTTGATGAAGTGATAGGATTTGAATATCTGAAAGGTATGCACCTCAACGATTCGAAGAAAGAGTTGGCATCGCGAGTAGACCGTCATGAGACATTGCGCAACGGACTTCTTGGACCACGCCCTTTTGAGAGAATAATGCACGATGCGCGTTTTGATAATATACCTCTTATTCTTGAAACACCAGACGAGTCGCTTTGGGCAGAGGAGGTTGAATGGCTAAAAAATCAAAGATAAGTGACAGATGAATATAATAAATAAAATTTTAGGTCGTTATAAGTTTGTGTTGCTCCATGTGTGGAACATCTGTTCGAAACCCGATGCAACATTGCGCTATGAGTCGTTGTTGAATGCCTTTTACGGGAAAAAGATATTGCAGCAATTTATATTTCCACTTGCAGAGATATTGCTTGTGGTGGCATTTCTTAGCACGCTATTATATACCGAATTGAACGTAGCCTCGGCGGTAGTGAAATCGATTTTTGCTTATCTTGTTTTCATTGTGTCGTTTGGTGGTGCGATGTTGTCGGTGCGATTGTTGATGCAGTATAGATTCAAGATAGAGACAAATTCGCGTAACATTATGCTTATGGTGGCATCGTTGATGGCAGTTGTTTTTGTTGTAAAGTTTTTTGGTTATGTCTTCCCAAGTCTTTTCTTTATCTCTCTTTTTTATTTGTATAACTTCTATCTTGTGTGGGTTATGTCGGAGGGAGTTATTGATATTCCAGAAGAGAAGCGTAATGAGTATATGGTTTTAGTTTCGTTTATTATTGTGGCTATTCCTTTTATAATTGAGAAACTTCTTAACTTGTTGATTCCAAATCTATAGAAAATAAATGTATATATGAAAAAGATACTATTTTTGCTTTTAGTTGCTTTGGCATTTGTTGGTTGCGACGAACGTTTTATGTCGTGGAAAGAGTATAACGAAGAATGGTT
>JAZLEE010000227.1:0-2577 GCA_045615085.1 Candidatus Aphodosoma sp.
ATACTACTTCCTCTCTGGTTTCACAGCTAAATTGGCTGGTACTGAACGTGGTATCACAGAACCAACTCCTACATTCTCAGCTTGCTTCGGTGCTGCATTCCTTTCTCTCCACCCAACTAAATACGGTGAAGAACTCGTTAAAAAAATGCAAGCTTCAGGCGCAACTGCTTACCTCGTAAACACTGGCTGGAACGGCACAGGCAAACGTATCTCTATCAAAGATACACGTGGTATCATCGACGCAATCCTCGACGGCTCAATCGACACAGCTCCTACAAAAACTATCCCTATGTTCGACTTCGTTGTGCCAACAGAATTGCCTAACGTAGATCCAAAAATCCTCGACCCACGCGACACTTACGAATGCGCTTGCCAATGGGAAGAAAAAGCAAAAGACCTCGCAGGTCGTTTCATCAAAAACTTCGAGAAATTCACTGGCAATGAAGCTGGTAAAGCTCTCGTGGCTGCTGGTCCAAAATTGTAATTCTAATACATACAACCTAAAAACTCCCCCTCTAACAAAGAGAGGGGAGTTTTTTATTCCATTCAAACACACCCAAGCAACATGAAAAAAATTACTCTCCTTTTTGCAATCCTTTTTGCTACAATATCAACTTTCGCTACAAACTATTATGTAGCAGGAACATCTTCTCTCTGTGGCAGCAACTGGAGCAACAACGATGCAAACAACCAAATGACCCTAACCAACGGTCTCTACGTAAAAACCTACACCAACGTAACTGCTGGTTCTCACGAATTCAAAATCACCAACGGCACATGGGACAATGCCAAAGGCATCCACAATGTCGACGCTTCTACCAGTACCCCTGGCTATTCGGGCAACGACAATATATCTTTCGTCCTCACTGCCCCTACCACAATCACTATTTCCTACAACGAATCTACCGATAAAATCTCTCTCAAAGCCGAAGGTATCGACCGCTTTGGAGAATTTTCTATCTCTACATATACTCTTTGCGGCAATTTCCCTTGCTTCAATGGAGAATGGGCTCCTGCCAACACTGCAAACGACATGACTAAAGGCGACAATGGCATCTGGACCAAATCATACGAAAACGTAAACCTCGAGGCACAAGCCTACGAATACAAAGTTGCTGCCAACCACAATTGGGGACAAGGCGAATTCCCTACAAGCGGCAACCAAAACTACGAAATCAAAGAAGCCGGCGTCTACAATCTCTCTTTCTCCTACAATCCTTCTAAACCCGAACTCATTTGCACAGCAACCCTCGTTGGTGCTACCGAAAGAGTTCTCTATCCAACTGGCATGAACATCTATGTCACTGTCCACTCACAATGGACATCCGACAATGCTCGCTTCGCCGCCTACTTCTTTGGTTCTGGCGAAAAATGGGAAAATATGGCTAATGTCGAAAACAGCATCTACTCTGTCACTGTTCCTACCGGCGAATGGACAGGTATGATTATCTGCCGCATGAACCCTAACAACACCGAAAATAGTTGGACTAACGAAGGAGAAAATGCTCCTTATTGGGGCGCACAAACCCAAGACATTTTCTACGAAGAAGGTCTAAACCACTATATCATCAATAGCGAAGACCCAACTTGGGATGGCAACAAACCAAGTGGCTACTGGACTATATATGCCGACAACGACAACCCTGGTGAAGACAATCCTGGAAATAATGACAATCCTGGAGATAACGACAACCCAAGCATAGACCCTAATGCCGAAAGCTACACTCTATGTGGCAATATCGCTATATTCGGCAGTGATTGGGACGAAACCGACACTATCAACGACATGACCAAAGGCGAAGACGGCATATGGACAAAAGAATATATCGAAATGGAACTCACCAAAGGCACATACGAATACAAAGTAGTTGCAAATCACACTTGGGGTGCTGCAGGTCAATACCCTGCCAACGATGCCAATATGACCCTCTATTTGCCTAAAAACGACATTTACAATTTGACTTTCACATACAATCCTATGGCTGCCGAATTGAAATGTTCTTACACATCTAAAACAATGGTAAATATCGAAAACGTCACTATCGACCAAATCTACACTATCGGCAACGAAATCTTCGCTAACACCGACATCCGCATCTATTCTATCACAGGTCAAGATGTGACTAGCCTCAATGGCAACCTCCAAAATGGCGTATACATCGTTAAATCTATCAACACAACTACTAAGGTTATAATCAAATAAAACTAACCTTACAAAAACAAAATAGGCGCATATCGGTTGATATGCGCCTATTTCTTATATATACTCAATTAGAAATTACGACGGAGGAATTGGATTGAGCTTTCGATATGTGGATACATCACCTCGTCGTCTTGGATAAATGGCACCACTTTGCGATATTCAGCCACGAGAGCCTCAATTGCTGGCGATGATTTAGCAGGACGGCGGAACTGTACTGCTTGGGCTGCATTGAATAGCTCAATTGCCAACACGCGCTCTGTGTTCAATGCTACGCGGATAAGTTTAGTAGCCGCATTTGCACCCATCGATACGTGGTCTTCTTGACCTTGGCTTGATTCGATAGAGTCAACCGATGCTGGCATACACAAGCCTTT
>JAZLEE010000228.1:0-1588 GCA_045615085.1 Candidatus Aphodosoma sp.
ATCTTAGAGAATATAGGTGCATACAATATTGTGGGTCTTGATGGTGGTGGTTCGGCAGAGATGGTTGTAAATCACGCTATTGTTAATGTGCCTTCTGACGGCAATGAGCGCTCGGTCGGTAATGGATGGATGTTGGTCTCTACTGCTCCTGTCGATAGCACAATTGCCTATTTGCGTTTCCATAATCATAAACTTGAGGTGCCTACTTTTGCAAGTTACCAACCTCGCATTATGGCATATAATCAATATGGTGCTTTGTTGGATGGCGACGTGCAAGATTTTGCTCTTTCGTGTGATGACAATATTGGCGTGTGTGAAGGTAAAGTTTTCACTGCTGCATCGTCGGTTGCAAGTGGTAATTTGACCGTTACTGTAGGCGGTGTTACTTATACTGCTCCATTGCAAGTTGTTGCTGCAGAGGTGGCTGTTCGTCTCGATTCTGTGATTGTCGACCAAGATATTGATTATGCTATCGAGGTGTTGAGTGGCGATATGTTGGTTAATCCAGCTGCTCTTACATGGAGTATCGACGACCCAACAATTGTGGCTGTTGACGAAAATGGTGTGTTGAATGGTTTGCAAAACGGACGTACCGTTGTTCGTTGTGAATTAGATGGTAAAGAGGATAGCCTTCTTGTCGTATCTGAAATCAATGAGCCAAAGATGCCTATTGCAATGTCGGAATTTGAAATTAAAGCAGCATCATCTAAATGGAATACAACTCTTATTCCTGCGACTGAAACTGATAATGCTAAACTTACTTTCTCATATTCAGTGCAACGTAATCCATATATTCAGTTAAATTCTGGTATGCGTCTTTATAGTTTGCCAAAAGCAATTTCTTTGACACTCAACACAAATACGGCTAAGTTTAGCAGTGTTATGTTTGCCGTTAAAGCTAATAACGAACCAACAACTACTTATGTCGAAAAAGAGGGCATTCAAGCGGGTGTTGAGCAAACTATCGAGTTGGAATTTGCTGATGTGTTGAATACTTCAACCGATATCTCTACTTATCCTTTGGTGCTTGATTATATTAAATTCAATATTAGCACAGAGATTGAGAAAATGGATCATGTTGTTGATATCAAGGTTCTCCAATTGATATATGATGAAATTGTTGTAGAGTTAGAGGATGTGGTGACTAATAACGGACTTGTAGTATATCCAAATCCAACATCAGATTATATAGTAGTAGAGGGAAAAGATGGAGAATATGTTTCTATTTATGATTTGGGTGGAAAATGTGTTTATCAAAGCACGATGCAAGGTGCACGATGCAGTATAGATAGTTCTGTATTGTCGGCAGGTACTTATGTTGTGAAGTGTGGATCGGCTTCTTGTAAGATTATTGTTAAGTAGAATTATTTATTCATTTTTGTATAGTTTTATGAGAAGAGGATTGTTGATAATTTGTGTTTTGTGTTTAGTGTCAGCACTTTCGGCAAAGAGAGTTGTTGTGTTGCAAAAAGAGTCAGAGCCATATATGTATAATATGACTTTGAACTGTGAGTATAAAATGCAACATAAGAAAGTTGAAATAGTCAATCATTTGAAATATATTGAAGTAAAAAAAGAAGGAGTGGTT
>JAZLEE010000229.1:0-13041 GCA_045615085.1 Candidatus Aphodosoma sp.
TTTTGAAGAAAAATGAATAAAGATGTTTTAGTTGCTCTTATAGCAAAGGATGTCAACGAATTACAAGTTTTGACCGAAGGTCTCGACCAAATGGAGACAATTCCTGCACCATATCTCCGTTTAGCTTTGGATAAATCTAAAGCTTTGACTACTAACATAGATAATCTTATTAATTATCTAAATAATAAGGAAGTAGAAGACCAAGCCGAAGCACAACGTTTAGCAGAAATCGAAGCCCAAAAAGCCGAAGAGGCCGCTCGTGAAGCAGAGCTTGCACGTATTGCCGAGGAGCAAGAAGCTCTATTCCGTGCCGAAGAACTTGAGCGCGAACGTCAAGCCGAAGCTCGTCGCAAGGCAGAGGAAGAGATGGCACGCCAAGTTGCTGCTATCGAAGCTGCTCGTCAAGCCGATTTAGAAGAACGCCGTCGTCGTGAGGAGGAGGCTGCTCGCCAAGCAGAACTTAAACGTCAAGAAGAAGAGGCACGTCGTATTGCTGCAGAGCAAGAACTTGCGCGCCAACGTGAAGAAGAAGTTCGTCGTCAAACTGCCGAAGAGGAGGCACGTAGGGCAGAGGCAGAGCGCATTGCTCGCGAACAAGCCGAACTCGAAGCTCGTATCGAAGCTGAGCGCATTGCAAAAGAGCAAGCCGAGAAAGAACGTGCTGAAAGAGAGGCTCAAGAAAAACTTGCAGCTCAAGTTGTTGTCGATGCTGTTCTTGCCGAATCTGCGGTTACAACCCTTGCCGACTCTATCGAAACCACCGAATCTTTAGCTGATAAATTGGCAAAAGGTGCCGACGATACATTAGCATCAGCTATTAATAATAAGAAAATCATCGATTTAAAAGCATCTATTACTCTCGGCGACCGTTTCCGTTTCCAACGCGAACTTTTTGGTGGTAATGGCGAAAAGATGAATAAAGCAATTTCTGATTTCAATTCATTTGAAACTATGGACGAAGCACAAGCATATATCGCCAAAAACTTCGAATGGCCACTCGACAACGATGCCGTTTCCGATTTCATCCAACTCCTTCAACGCCGCTATTTATAATGAGTACTAAATATTCTACAACTTCAATTTCTCGCAATGAGATAGATCATGAGTGTGGTCAGGATGATAATTCTCAATTCTCAACTCTCAATTCTCAACTCTATTTAGTTCCCACCCCCGTTGGCAACCTTGAGGATATAACCTATCGTGCATTGCGCATTCTCAAAGAGGTGAATCTTGTGCTTGCCGAGGATACTCGCACTACGGGTATTCTTTTCAAGCACTTTGATATTCACACTCCTATGGCATCGCACCACAAATTCAATGAGCATAAAACCATTGCTCATTTCGCCGACCGCATTCTTGCTGGCGAGTCCATTGCCCTTGTTAGTGATGCCGGTACGCCAGCCATTTCCGACCCAGGCTTTATGCTTGTGCGCGAGTGCATTGCTCGTGGCATTAGGGTAGAGTGCCTCCCTGGTGCAACAGCATTTGTTCCTGCGCTTGTCGATTCCGGATTGCCTACCGACCGTTTTTGTTTCGAAGGCTTTCTTCCACAAAAGAAAGGTCGTCAAACCAAAATCCAATCCCTTGCAGCAGAAGACCGTACAATGATTTTCTACGAATCGCCATATCGTCTCGTGAAAACCCTCCAACAATTTGCCGAGGTCTTTGGTGCAGACCGTCAAGCCTCTGTCTCTCGCGAAATATCAAAAATGTTTGAAGACACACAGCGAGGCACACTCCAACAACTTGTTGAGCATTTTACAGCAACACCTCCAAAAGGCGAAATAGTCATTGTTGTTGCAGGAGCAAATAGAGATGCAATACATAGTGAGTCCGAAGAAGGCGAAGACGAAGAAATCGACCTCGCCAAAATCCGCCGTTCAAAAAAACACCGTTAAAAGAGATTTTTGTGTCACTCTTCTTCGAGATAGGTTGCTTGCACCTAGGAAGAGGATAGGGAAACTGCAAAGGCGCAAGACGCAAGACGCAAAACGAGCTCGAAGATATTCAACTTTCGATTCTCAATTCTTAATTCTCAATTCTCAACTCTCACTCCTCACTCCTAATTCCTCACTCCTCACTATGTATAAACATCTTCTCATCGACCTCGACGATACCCTTTGGGACTTCAAGGCCAATTCCAAGGTCGCAATGCAAGAAATTTTTAACGACTACGAATTAATCAAATATTACGATTCATTCGAGTCGTTTCATGCTATATATATGGAGAAGAACCACCAATTATGGGAGCAGTATGCCAAAGGAGAGATTACAAAAGAGTATTTATCTCTCGAGCGGTTTCTTTATCCATTGCGTATCGCAGGCGTGGAAAACGAGCAATTAGCCAAACAACTCGGCGAAGATTTCCTTCTTCGCACCACAATGCAAACACAACTGGTCGAAGGTGCAATCGAACTGCTCGATTATCTAAAAAACAAATACACCTTATCTATAGTATCAAATGGCTTTGTCGAAGTTCAATATATCAAGTTGCGTCGCTCGGGCTTATTGCCATATTTTACTCATATTTTCCTTTCAGAAGAGATAGGGTATCAAAAACCAGATATTCGATTTTTTCAGGCAGTTTTGGCGAAAATCGATGCAAAAAACACCGAATGTTTGCTAATTGGCGACAATCTTCAAACCGATATACAAGGAGCAAAAAATGCCAATATTGATGCAATTCTATATCAAAAAAACGATTCTTCCGATGCCAATTCCAGCGACATATACCACGTGGTAAACAGCCTGTTAGCTATAAAAAACATTCTGTAACATATCAAAATATTCAGCTTTTGGGGAATAATATTTCGTTATTTCCTGCATTTTGCCACAAAATAGGCTATTTCCCCACTTTTTTAGCCTCAAAAACATGTTTTACAACATAAAATAGTTTTTACGCTTTTTCTCTGGAAAACTGCATAGATTGGTTTTATTTGTGCAGTTTAATCTGTTAAGTTATTGAAATATAATATATTTGCTTCTATTGCAGATTGCTTACGATTTGAAAGTAAAAAAGTGTTTCTTTTGTGAAAAATGAGGATTATTTTTCGCTTTTGTAAAAAAGATAGCAAAGACTCTTGTGTATTTGCAGATAATTCTGTAATTTTGCTACCTGAATTTGTGTGCAGTATTGTACACCTTTTCGTCATTGGTTTTTATCGAAAACTAATTACTAACATTATTTATAACTAAAAAAATCATTTATGAGAAAGTTAATTCTTTTGTTCTCGGCATTGGTACTTTGTATTGGTGTCGTGTTTGGACAGGGAAAAACTGTTTCAGGTCGCGTTATCGACGAAAATAACGAACCTGCAATTGGTGCCTCTATCCAGGTGAAAGGAGCAGAAACAGTTGGTACTATTTCCGACTTCGACGGTAATTTTACTATCACTCTTCCTGCTGGTAAAACTCATCTTATCATCTCTTACGTAGGCTACACTACTGTAGAACAAGCTGCAAAAGATGGTATGGTCGTTCGTCTTTCTGCTGATGCTGAAGTCCTCGACGAAGTTATGGTTGTCGCTTATGGTACTTCTACTAAAAAAGCATTCGGTGGTTCTGCTACTGCTGTCAAAGCTGAAACTCACGAAAAGAAAAACCCAACCGACGTTTCTAAAGCGCTCGCTGGTGAGGTTGCTGGTGTGCAAGTAGTTTCTACTTCTGGTCAACCAGGTACTTCTGCTACTATCCAAATTCGTGGTATTGGTTCTGTTAACGCAAGTTCAGCTCCTCTCTACGTTGTCGATGGTATGCCTTTCGAAGGTGATATCTCTGCTATCGACCCTAACGACATCGCTTCTACTACTGTATTGAAAGATGCTACTGCTACTTCTCTCTACGGTTCTCGTGGTGCTAACGGTGTAATCTTGATTACTACTAAAAAAGGTACTTCTGGCGAAACTGGTAGAATCGAAGTTGACGTGAAATATGGTGCTAACATGCGTCTCCTTCCTTTGCACAAAACTATTACTGACCCTCAACAATATGTTGAACTTTGTTGGGAAGGTATGCGCAACCAATTGATTCTCGAAAACACAAGCCTTGGTAGCCGTACTCCAGAAGAAGTTGCTTCTGCCAACTTGTTCAACGCTAACGCAAAAGGTCTTCCTGCAGCTTACAACCGTTGGGATGCAAACCCTGCTGACCTTATCAACCCAGAAACTGGTAAATTCTATACTGGTGTTGATGCTCCTGCTTTGAAACAAGGTTATATCGATAACCCTGATCCAGGTTGGGAAAAAGCTATCTTCCGCACAGGCCAAAAACTTGATGCTAAATTGAACATCTCTGGTGGTTCAGACAAAACTACTTACTATACTTCTTTCGGTTATTTGAAAGACCAAGGTTACTACATCGGTTCTGACTATAGCCGTGTTTCTGCTCGTGTTAACGTTGAACACCAAGCTAAAAAATGGTTGAAAGGTAACATGAACATGAACTACTCTTACTCTATTTTCGATAATCCAGGTCAAGCACAAGATGGTACTATGAACAATGGTTTCATGTATGTTAACCAATGTCCATCTATCTATCCTGTTTATTTGCGTGACCCTCTCACAGGTTATGTTATCGAAGATGCTAACATCCCTGGCGAACAACCAGCTTACGACTATGGTACTAACACATACATCGACTCTAAAGGTAAAGAACAAGTTTATGGTCGTCTCTATGGTTCTGGTATCAACCCTGCTGGTGCTCTCCAACACGACAAACAAAACTCACAACAACACCAATTCGTTGGTAACGGTATGTTGGAAGCTACTCTCTACAAAGGCTTGAAACTTACTGCTAACTTCGGTGCTATGTATGTTGGTTCTCGTACATCTTCTCTTACTAACAAATACTATGGCGACGCTGCTGGTATCGGTCGTATCTATGTTGGTTCAGGTCACTATTTGGACGTAATGTTCAACCAACTTTTGTCTTATAGCAACGATTTTGGTGGCGAACACTATTTCGAAGCATTTGCTGGTCACGAAGCTACTTACACTCAATCTTCTTCTCAAACTGGTCGTATGGATGGTATCGTCCGTCCTGATGGTCTTGAATTGAGTAATGCTGTTGCTATGTCAAGCATGGGTTCTTCTACTTCTTATGCTACTCGCGACTCTTATTTCGCTCAAGCTAAATATAACTACAAAGAAAGATACTTCATCCACGGTAACTATCGTGCCGATGCTACTTCTTACTTCGCTCCAGGTCACCGTTGGGGTCACTTCGGTGGTGTCAACCTTGCTTGGTTGGTTACTAACGAAGAGT
Source organism: Candidatus Aphodosoma sp. (assembly GCA_045615085.1). Taxonomy (GTDB): domain Bacteria; phylum Bacteroidota; class Bacteroidia; order Bacteroidales; family Paludibacteraceae; genus Aphodosoma. Next base: position 5,263 of record JAZLEE010000229.1, read on the forward strand.
TCATGCAAGGCGTTAACCTCCTTCGCGATTTCAAAGTGAAAGCTTCTTGGGGTCTTAACGGTAACGACCAATTGGGTGCTTACTTGTGGACTAACCAATATGGTATCGCTAACTTCAACAATCAAGTAGCTATTATCCAAACTTACCAAGGTAACCCTGAACTTACTTGGGAATCTGCATCTATGTTCAACGTTGGTACTGAGTTCAACCTTGGCAAATATCTCTATGCCGAACTTGAATATTTCTACAAATATACTACTGACATGTTGATGGCTCGCGCTGTTGCTCCTTCTTTGGGTTACTCTTCTTACTATGTTAACGATGCTGAAATGGTTAACCAAGGTTTCGAAGCATTCTTCAATATCCATGCAGTTAACACTAATGCAGTTAAACTCGATGTTCGTTTGAATGGTTATTTCTACGAAAACAAAATTACTAAAATGCCTATCGACGAAACTGGTCGCGTAATGGATATGAACGGTGCTATGGCTCTTGGTCACACTCCATACGAATATTATACTACTCACTACGAAGGTGTTACTGCCGAAGGTAAGGCTGCTTATACAACTTACTACGACAAAACTAAAGCTGGTAGAGAACTTGGTGCTAACGATGCTGACCTTGCTCAATACTATGTAGGTAGTGTTCACCAATACATCCTCGACCAATATCGTGGTAAAGTGTCTGACAAAGAATTGCAAAAATATTTGAACAATCCAGAACTTATCTTGGGTAAAACTTATACTACTGACCCTGCTTATGCTTCTGCTTTCTATATTGGTAAATGTGCTATCCCTAAATGGCAAGGTGGTTTCGGCTTCGACTTGACTGTTTATGGTGTTGAACTTAACGCTACATTCCAATATCAATTAGGCGGTTGGGGTTCTGATGCTGTTTATGCTGGCTTGATGCACTCAGGTCGTGCAGGTGAACAAAACTGGCACCAAGATATGTATACTCAAGACCGTTGGACTCCAGAAATTGGTGAACAAATGGTAGCTAATGGTGTTGAACTCCGTACAGACATCAACCCTGCTCTCTCTAACGGTTCTACTTTGTGGAGCTATACAGGTAATGGCGACAGATTCATCGTTTCTTCTAACTACTTGTCGTTGTCTAACCTCAGCCTCAGATACAACTTCCCTAAAAAATTGATCGAAAAAGCTAAAATTAGCAACTTGAGTATCTATTTCGCAGCTGACAACTTGTTCTGTCTTTCTGCTCGTCAAGGCTACATCCCTATGGCTTCTTTCTTCGGTTCTTCAAGTGCTACTCAATATACTCCGCTCTCTTCTATCATGGGTGGTCTTAAGATTTCGTTCTAATTTTTAATCATTAAAAATCTTTGAATAATGAAAACTATTAAAATATTTTCTTTCTGTTTAACATTGGTCCTCGCTCTTTCGAGCTGTTCTAAAAGCTGGTTGGACACTAAAATGACTGGTGGCTCGCTCACTGAGGACGAATACACACAAATCCCAGATATCAATACGGCATCTGTTCGTGGTTTGTATGTTATGTTGTATGCCGACCAATCTGGTAGTGGTCACACAAACTTTGGCCAAAAATCTATCGATATGGCTACTGATATGACTGCAAGTGATATGGCTCTCGTTAACAACCTCTATGGTTGGTGGGGCGAAGAGGCTTCTTTGCAAGGTTATAAATCAGACCGTTCTGCTACTACTTGGTTCTACTACTACATTATGATTAACAATGCGAATAACATTATTCGTAAATTCAATGATGTTGCTGTAGATGCAATGACTGCACAAGAAAAAGCAGATTTGGCTCAAGCAAAAGCAATGCGTGCTCTTGCTTACTACAACTTGGCTTATTTGTTCTCTCCTGCAGTAGATGATAATGTTACTACTAACTATTACGCTCAATTTATGAACGCTAATGACTTGGTTGGTACTGGTACTGGTTGCAACTATCCTGTTTGCCCTATCTACGATGCAAGCGAAAAACAATATGACCCAGCTACTAATCTTTTGATTGCTCAACCTCTTGCAACTGTTGCCGAAGTTTACGATTTCGTTATCGCTGACCTCGAAGAATCAATTGCTTTGTTCGACTTGGTGGGTGCTGAATATGGTCGCGAGTCTCTTTTGGCTGTTGACCAAGATGTTGTTAAAATGTTGTTAGCATACGCTTATCTTCAAGCTGGTGCTTATGATGTTTATGAAACTGAAGCTGGTAATGCAGACTATTTCGACAAAGCTTTGGCTTTGGCTGAAGATGTAATTGCTACTGCTCCTTATTCAATCCTTCCTCTCGACGAAGTTTTGACTAATGGTTTCAACAACGTAAATAGCGATAACTGGATGTGGGGTCACGATGTTACTATCGAATCTCGTACAGGTTTAGCTTCTTTCTGGGGTCAAATCGACGTATTTACTTATTCTTACGCTTGGGCAGGCTCTATCATCGGTATGGACCAAACTTTGTGGGAATCTATCGCTGATTCTGATATTCGTAAACAATGGTTCGACTCATCTGCTGATGGCGAAAAGAAAAATCTTAACCCTTACAACAAATTCTTCGACGAAGACCGTGGTGTAGGTGCTAATAATATCGACCGCGAATGGTTGCAAGACGTTGTGTATATGCGTATCGAAGAGGCTTACCTCATCGCTTCTGAAGCTGCTTGGCGTTCTGGCGACTTGGCTAAGGCTAAAGATTATCTTACTACTCTTGTTGAACAACGCGACGTTACTATTGCTCCTCAAATCGCAGGTTATAGCGAAGATGAGTTTACACTTTATCTCTACAAAAACTGGCGTGTAGAAATGTGGGGTGAAGGTCGTGCTTTGCGTACTTTGAAACGTTTCTGCCCTGAAATGTACAAAGAACGTGGCAAAAACCACTATTACAACTTGGGTGCTGGCAACAAAGTTGAATTCAACAATGCTAACCTAATCTTCTGGATGCCTTCAAGTGAGTATAAATACAACTCTAACTATCGTCAAGAAGATATTGAAGAATAATTTTATTAACTTAAAATAGATAAAAAAAATGAAAAAGATTGCTTTATTTTTAATCGCTATTATCGCTTTGGTTGCTTGTGATGGTGGACAAACAACTGGTGGTAAAATCGAGTCTTTGACTCTCAATCCTAGCACACTTGAATTGAAAGTTGGTGCTGAGAAAAAAATCAGAACTTCTGTAACTCCTGCTACTGATGCTGCTTACACTGTAGTTTGGGAATCAAGCGACGAAACTGTTGCTACAGTTGACAACAAAGGTAATGTTGTTGCTATTGCTGCTGGTAACGCTACTATCACTGCTACTGTTGAAGGTACAAATGTTTCAGCTACTGCTACAGTAACTGTTGTTTCTCCTTTCGATATCCTTAAATATTATTCTTTTGTCCTTATGTCAATGGATGAAAACTGTTATCAAATTGATGGTATTGACTCTAACCAAGATGGTCAAAACGATACTATTTATACTGTAACATATTATGGATTGCCTGAATCAGTATATCTTTCAGACCAAAGCCTTGTTGGTGAAAATGACTATCTTTTGGCAATCACAACTTCTTTCTCAGTTTGCAGTAGAGCAGCTTATTGTTTAGGTGCTTATGCTTTTGCAACAGAAGAAGAAGAATACCTTACTGAAACAACTACTGGCGGAAAAGGTTTTATCCCTCACATGGCGTCATGTTCTCATTTCAGCAAAGACATCTATTATAACTACTATACTGAAGCTTTCCAACAACAAGACTTCGATGCTGATGCTTGGGTTGAACAAAATGGTTATTTTATGGGTGACTATGATTCTTTTATTCTTTATGTTGATTTTGAAAATGGAGCTACTTATGGTGGTAATATCGTTGGTGGTGGTTTCGAAACTGGTGGTACTAGTCCTATGACAATGGATATTACTTACTACTCGCTTCAACTTCAATTGTTTGAAGAAGTTACAACTTTAGGTTTCAAGACTGAAATGGTTGAAGACCCTAACACAGGTGAAATGGTTGAATCTTTTGTATGGCCTCTCGAATGGGGTAATATCGTTGAAAAAACTTATACTTACGGCGAACCTTCTTCAACTCAACCTGAAGAAGTTCAAGCAAGTATTCAACAATATGCTCCTGTTAAATTAGACGCTTTGAAAAAACAAATCGCTGTTAACAACGCTTTGTTTACTTCTCTTAAAGTTGCTTTTAAAAAGTAATTATTTGATTGAATAGTAAATATTTTAGTCCATCGGTATAATCCGATGGACTTTTTTGCTTTGTATTAAATTTATTTTCTTAATAATTTGTATAATATAATAATTTTCACTATCTTTGCATGTTGTTACAAATTAATCAATCTTATATCTATCAATTATGAAAAGAATCTTTTACTTACTTTTGCTTTTTGTCTCTCTATCAGGCGTATTGAAGGCTGTTCCTGCTTATCCAGGCTTGATTACAACTACTCAACCTGATGGAACAACTATTAGTTATTACATGAAGGGAGACGAAAATTTCCATTTTATGACATCCGAAGATGGCTATTTAATTGCTTATAATAGCGATAATATCATGGAATATGCACTCATAAATGATAATTACGAAATCGTTACCTCTGGTATCAAAGTTTCGGACGTCGCTTATCGTACAAGCAAAGAAAAAAGATATCTCAAAAATGCTTTGAAGGCTTCGGATGTTGTTGCTTCTTTGCAAGTTGCATCTGAACGTGCTAATGCTCGTGCTCAACAACGTGTCGCTCAGAATGGCGATGTGCCTGTTATGCGTTATCCTTTGCAAGGCAATCCTACAAGTTTGGTAATTCTTGTCAATTTCCAAGACGTGCAATTTACTTATACACGTGAAAATTTTGACTCTTTGTTGAACCAAAAAGGTTATGCTGTCAATCGTGCAACAGGTTCTGCCAACGACTTCTTCGAAGGTTGTTCTTTTGGTCAATTCTCTCCTGAATTCGTTGTTGTTGGTCCATATACTTTGCCTAACACAGTGGATTATTATGGTAAAAACAATACCTATGGTGATGCAAGAGCGCAAAATCTTATTATCGATGCGTGCCGTGCAGCCGACTCTGCTGGTGTAGATTTCTCGGTATACGATACTGATGGTAATAAAAAAGTAGATAACGTCTTTGTTTATTATGCAGGTTTCAACGAAGCTGAAGGTGCTCCTGAAAATACTATTTGGCCTCACCGTTCGGCTATCGTGTCAAACCAAGAGTTTGATGGTGTGAAACTATGGGATTATGCTTGTACTTCAGAAATGAAGGGCAATGCAGGTTCTACTATGTGTGGTATTGGTACTTTCTGCCACGAGTTCGGTCACGTGTTAGGTTTGCCTGACTTCTATTGTACCGACTATAGTCATGATGAACCTACTCTTGGCTCGTGGGATGCTATGGACCAAGGTCCTTACAACAATGGCGGTAAAACTCCTCCTTCTTATTCTGCTTACGAACGTTTCTTCCTTGGTTGGATGACTCCTACTATCCTCGAACCTGGTTATACCGAAGTGCAACCTTTGGTGACAACTAATACTGCTTATATCCTTTCAAAAGAACCTCACAACTTGAATGGCGCTCGCCCTGATCCAAAAGAGTTCTTTATGATTGAAAATCGTCAACGTATTGGTTGGGACTCTGTTGGTCTTCCAGGCGAAGGTTTACTTGTGACTCATATCGATTACAGTGCGGCTAAATGGCTCAATAATAATCCTAATAATGACCCTAATGATATGGGAGCGCAAATCGTTTGTGCTTCTGGTACTACTAGGAGTCCGGAATATAACACTTTCCCAGGTAAAGCTAATGTGAAAACTTGTTTCTTGACAATGAAAGATGGTTATCAATTCCCAGATCCATTGACAAGTATCAAGCAAGATGACTCTTCTCGCATTATCTCTTTTGTTTATGGCGAAACTCCTACAACTCCATATATTTCAAAAGAGGGTGATATCTCTTATTTTAATGTTCCTTACGAAAGTGAAGAGGTTCGTGAAGTAGAAATCTTTGGTCATAATCTTGTAGGTCCTGTGAAAATTTCGTTGAAAACAGGTTACCATTTTATGATTCGTGAAGCTGGTTCTGGTAAGGGTTTTTCTCGTGAGGTTATTGCAGAAGTGAATGCAGATTCTACTTTCAGATGTAAAATTGAAGTTCAATACAAACCACGTCGTTTGTCTAATGGCGAAATTTTTGAAGATCTTTTGAGAGTTGATGCTCAAAACTACAATATCTTCTACAATATGTCGGGTATTGCTAATAAAGCAATCAAAGTATTCCCTCCTGTAGCTTATGAGGCTAAAGAAATCACAGAAAACTCTTTTGTTGCTAACTGGGCTTATCAAGAATTTGCTACACTATATTATTTGTCTGTGTTCCGTATAGAGAATACACCTTCTTCTGAAGTAAATGGCTTTGATTCTTTTGCAACAGGCAAATTAAGCGAAGGTTGGTCTTCTAACTTTACAGAGTCGAATCGTCAATATTTTGGTGCAGCAAAACCTTCTGTTTATTTCAAAAATTCAACAGACACTTTGTGGACAGAAAAATATTTCTTGCCAGTGAATAAAATCTCTTTCTGGGTACGTTCGGTCAACACTATTGGTGTTTTGCATGTAGATGGTTTGGTTGATAATCAATGGACTTCGATTGCAACATTCGACATCTCTGCTGGTACAAAAGACGCTACTTTGTCGTTTGATTTGGGCGAGGTTGTTTGTCAACAGTTTAAACTTTATTATGAAATAACAAGTGGTACTGGTGGTCTTACTTTCGACGACTTTACTGCTGAATATGATAAAACTGTAAACTTCAAATTAGACCACTACGAAGTGTATGATACAATGGCTATGGTTGGTGGTTTAGAGAAAAATGCTACTTACTATTATCGCGTTCAAGCCTCTGATAAAGATGAAAACAACTCAAAAGTAGAGGAAAACATTACTGACTATTCAAATGAAATATCGGTTACTCTTGGTAAAGTGAAAGCTGAAAAGAATGTTGAACTTAAACTTGAAGTTACTGCCGAAGGCGTGGTTATTGCTGACTTGGGTGAAACTCCAAAACCAACTGCAAAAATCTTTATCTATACTGCCGAAGGTCACTTGGTTGATGTGATTGTTCCTGAACAACAAAAAGTTCAATTGCCTGCTTTGCCTGAAAATAATATTTATATAATTAAGTATTCTTCTGAAGGCACTCCTAATCGTCAAGGCAAATATGCAAAATTATTCTATTGATTACTATACTGAAAAAGTAGAGACGCAAAATTTTGCGTCTCTCTTTGTATAAAAATCTCTATTTTATGAAAAGAATTTTTGTCTCTCTATTGTTCGTTTCTTTGTTCTTTTTCTCGTATGCGGTCAAAGCATATCCAGGTCTTATATCTACAATCCAACCCGATGGTTCTACTATTTCCTATTATTTACATGGAGATGAGAATTTTTCGTATATGGTATCGGAGGATGGCTATATATTGACGTATGACGAAAAGGGTTTTCTTGTGTATGGCTCATTGGATGTTGTGACTGAAAGAATACAACCTTCACCTTCATCACCTACCAGATTTGTGGATGTGCAGTTTGAATTAAAGGCTATTTCTGACGTTAAGGTTTTGCATGGTCGATCTGCGATTATGCGAGCAGCTTCAAATAAAGGTTATCCTTTGACAGGCTCTCCAAAGAGTCTTGTCATTTTGGTTAATTTTTCTGATTGCTCGTTTAAATCAAAAACTGCAAAATCTGATTTTGTAAATTTATTGAATCAGAATGCTTATGCCGAAAATGGTGCTACAGGTTCT
>JAZLEE010000230.1:0-13113 GCA_045615085.1 Candidatus Aphodosoma sp.
CGTTGACAGAAACGACCGAAGAGAATTTTGTGAAAGTGGCAACTATCACCGCCACCACTACAGGAGTGCAAGATATTGACTTTGACCAACCATTCTATCTAAGCAAGGACGAATATTTAGTGCTATGTAGTCCGTCGGATGCAAGTAGTTTAGTTGGTTATTTTTCGTCAAGCGAAAAAACACTACAACCATTTTATAATCGAATAGGACAATCGGGAGGAGGAGAAAACGCCCAATCATCGCTCATGATTGATTTTTATTGAGCGGAGATGGCATGAAGTGTCCACTACTAGAATTTGCGTTTTGCATCTTTGCGTCTTGCGTCTTGCGCTTTGCTGTTTTGAGAGGGGGGCTTATTGTATTTTAGAGGGGGTTGCGAAGGTAGGTCAAAGGTTGCTTGCAGGTAGCTGTATAGTATATTTAAATGAGGGAGGGGGTTATTGTATTTTTTGTGTACATATCTTCCCCTACCCCACAGCAAGCTTCACCATACCTTCAAGCAAGAAAACGGTCATATTCACACACTGACTTTTCCTAAAAATAGTAAACAGTTTTTGGGATTATTTTACTAAATAAATAGACATATTTTATAAAAATATAGACATATTCGACGCTCAATATTGCTAATTGAAAGATTGATTTTGCAGCGAATTTTACAAATTTCAAGAAAAATCTCGCTTTTTTATGCTGATATCATGCTTTATTTTGCCACAAAAATCAGCTAAATTACCCCAAAAAGCAAATAAAACACACGAAAATCACAACATAAAACACTAATAAACAAAGAACTAAAATAAATACTCAAAAATATTTGCAAAAACATTTGGTGGTTCAAAAAAAAAGACGTAACTTTGCATCCGCAAATGAGAGATAAACTCTCTGCAAAACTTTGCGGAAATAGCTCAGTTGGTAGAGCACAACCTTGCCAAGGTTGGGGTCGCGGGTTCGAGTCCCGTTTTCCGCTCAACTTTTCAAAAAAGTCCCTGCGCAGGTGGTGAAATTGGTATACACGCTACTTTGAGGGGGTAGTGGTCGCAAGGCCGTGTGAGTTCGAGTCTCATCCTGCGCACGAAATTAGAGATGCATTTTTCAATGCATCTCTTTTTTGCGTTATATCTTTTTGTGCAATATCACAAAAAAAGATGCAAATTTATTATGATTTTTAAATATTTTTTCGTACCTTTGCGAATTAAATAACAAATTAGTTTTTTTAAGTAAAAAATATATCTTATGTCAACAAAATCAGACGTTAAAGAAGAAAAAAAGAATCTTAATTTCATCGAACAAATAGTGATGGGCGATGTTGAAAAAGGGTTAAATGGTGGTCGCGTGCAAACTCGTTTTCCACCAGAACCAAATGGTTACCTCCATATTGGTCATGCTAAAGCCATTTGCCTTGACTTTGGTATTGCGGAACGCTTTGGTGGCACATGCAACCTTCGTTTCGACGACACAAACCCTGTGAAAGAGGACGTTGAATATGTAGATTCGATTCAAGAAGATATCAAATGGTTGGGCTATCAATGGGAAAACATCTATTACGCATCGGACTATTTCAAACAACTTCATGACCTTGCAATACGCTTCATCAAAGAGGGTAAAGCATATGTAGACGAACAATCGGCAGAAGAGATTGCAAAACAAAAAGGTACACCAACTACTCCAGGCACAAATAGCCCATACCGCGACCGCTCAATCGAAGAGAACCTCGACCTCTTCGAACGCATGAGCAAAGGCGAATTCCCTGATGGTTCAATGATTTTGCGTGCAAAAATTGATATGGCGCATCCAAATATGCACTTCCGCGACCCTATCATGTATCGCATCATCACATCTCACCCACACCACCGCACTGGCAATCAATGGAAAGTGTATCCAATGTATGACTTTGCGCACGGTCAATCGGACTACTTCGAAGGCGTAACTCACTCGCTTTGTACACTTGAATTTGAAGTTCACCGCCCACTCTACGACTACTATATCGACCAATTTGCAACTGACGAATATCGTCCAAAACAACGCGAATTCAACCGCTTGAACATCACTTACACCGTGATGAGTAAACGCAAAATGTTGCAATTGGTGCAAGAAGGCCTCGTACGTGGCTGGGACGACCCTCGTATGCCAACTATCTGCGGTCTCCGCCGTCGTGGTTACACTCCTGAAAGTATCCGCTCATTCATCAACAAAATTGGTTACACTAAATATGAGGCATTGAACGACGTATCGCTTCTCGAAGCAGCTGCTCGCGAAGACCTCAAACCACGCGCAACTCGCGTATGTGCTATTCTCGACCCTATCAAATTGGTGATCACCAACTATCCTGAAGGCACAACTGAAGACCTCGTGATGGAAAACAATCCAGACAACGAAACTGCAGGCACACGCGTAGTTCCATTCGGGCGCGAAGTATACATCGAACGTGGAGACTTCCGCGAAGAGGCTGACAAAGACTTCTACCGCCTTAGCCCAGGTGGCCGCGAAGTGCGCTTGAAAGGTGCTTACATCATCCAAGCCACTGGTTGCGAAAAAGATGCTGAAGGCAACGTAACAACAGTGTATGCTACATACGACCCTAACACTAAATCGGGCACCGAAGGTGGCAACAAAAAAGTGAAGAGTACAATCAACTGGGTGGATGTTGACTCGAGCGTAGAAGCCGAAATCCGCTTGTACGACCGCTTGTTTGCCGTAGAAAACCCATCAGCTGAAGAGGGCGACTTCCGCGACCTTTTGAACCCAGAATCAATGAAAGTTATCACAGGTGCACGCGTTGAAAAATCGTTGGCTGACGCTAAACCTGGCGATAAATATCAATTCCTCAAAATCGGTTACTTCAACACCGACCTCGATACTAAAGATGGTCAGTTGGTATTCAACCGCACAGTGTCGCTTAAGGGATAATCTTTAAATTGAGAATTGAGAATTGAGAATTGAGAATTAACAATTTGCAATTAACAACTAACAACTTGTAACTAAAAAAATTACTAAACCATAAAACACAATTCTATTATGAAACTTTCAAAAAATGTTGAGGCGTTTCGCCCAAGTCCAATCCGTGCTATGTTGCGCGTAGTTGCTAATCCTAATATCATCTCATTTGCAGGCGGTATGCCAGGCGAAGATTTGTTCCCTATCGACGACGTTCGCGAAATGGTACAAGTTGTTCCACGCAAAATGATGGAAGTTGGTTTGCAATATGGTACTACTGATGGTCTTGGATTGCTCATCGAAGAGATCAAAAAAGTATCGGAAGCACAAGGTTTTGATATGACTAAAAACAAAGTCATCATCACAACTGGTTCAACTCAAGTAATGAACATCGTAGCTAAATTGATGCTCGATCCTAACGATATTATGCTCACAGAAGACCCTGTATTCGTGGGTAGTCTTGGTGCTTTCTGCTCATACAATGCACAAGTTATCGGTATTCCATTGGACAATGAAGGTATCGTAATTGAAGAACTCGAACGCGCATTGAAACTTCATCCAAAATTCATCTATATCACTCCAACATTCCACAACCCTGCTGGTTTGACATATAGCGAACAACGTCGCAAAGAGTTCATCGAAATGATGGCTAAATATCCTGACACAATGGTGCTTGAAGATGACGCCTATGGTCGCCTCTACTTCGATGAAGAGACTGCTAAACTCACAAAACCAATGAAAGCATACGCTCCAAATGAACAACAATTCATCTATTGTAGCTCGTTCTCAAAAATCTTTGGTCCTGGTTTGCGTATCGGTTGGATGATTGTTCCAAATGAATTATATGATGTAGCAGAAATTGCTAAACAATCAATGGACGCATGTACTCCAGTATTCTCGCAAATGTTGGCATACGAATTCATCCGCACAGGTCGTATGGACAAATATGTGGTTTACCTCCGCGACACATACAAACTTCGCCGCGATGCTATGGTGGCTGCTATCAGAAAATATTGCCCTGCAGAAGCAACATTCGTAGAACCTAAAGGTGGTTTCTTCGTATGGATGAGATTGCCTGATGGCGTTGACACAGATGCATTGTTCGACGAATGTAGCAAAAATGGTGTGGTATTCGTGAAAGGTTCGGCCTTCACACCTGACGGCAGAGACAATCGCCACATCCGTATCTCGTTCTGTAACGTGAATGAAGAAATCATCGAAAAAGGTGTAAAAATCCTTGGTGATGCAATGCACTCTTTAATGAAATAATAATAACAAGTAGTAAGTAGAAAGTCGTAAGTCGCAAGACTTACAGTTATGAATAAAAACTTTTAATAAAAAATTCTTACGACTTACTACTTATTACTTACTACTAATAATTTAAAAAATGAATATTTCGTACAATTGGCTTAAACGCTATCTTAAAACTGATTTACCTGCCGAAGAGTTGGCTAAAATATTGACTTCAATCGGACTTGAAGTTGGATGTGTTGAAACTGTACAAACCATTAAAGGTGGTCTTGAGGGATTGGTAGTAGGAGAAGTGCTCACTTGTCGTGACCACGAAAATTCTGACCACTTGCATGTGACTACATTGACAGTGGGTGGCGATCCTATACAAGTAGTATGTGGTGCGCCAAACGTGGCTGCTGGTCAAAAAGTTATCGTGGCTACAGTTGGTACTGTGCTCTACGACGGCGAAGAGAGCTTTACTATCAAAAAATCGAAAATCCGCGGAGAAGAATCGTTTGGTATGATTTGCGCTGAAGATGAAATTGGTGTAGGCACTGGTCACGATGGTATCATGGTGTTGCCAGCAGATACTCCAGTAGGTATGACTGCTCGCGAATACTTTGGTATTGAAGACGATACACTCATCGAAGTAGATATCACACCTAACCGTTCGGACGCAACATCACACTATGGTGTGGCTCGCGACTTGGCTGCTTACTTCAAAGCACACAACATTCCTTACGAATTGAATCGTCCATCAGTAGAGGACTTTAAATCAGATAATAACGAATTGCCAATTGCTATCGAAGTGTTGAATACTGAGCGTTGTCCTCGTTATGCTGGTGTTTCGATCAAAGGTGCTAAAGTAGAAGAGTCGCCTAAATGGTTGAAAGATGCTTTGCAAGTGATCGGATTACGCCCAATTAATAATGTGGTTGACGCTACAAACTATATACTTCATGCATTCGGTCAGCCACTACACGCATTTGACGCAGATAAAATCAAAGGTGGCAAAGTGGTTGTTGGCACAGTAGAAGAAGGTCGCAAATTCACTACTTTAGACGAAGTAGAACGCACTCTCTCGGCTGAAGACTTGATGATTTGCAACGCTGAAGAACCAATGTGTATTGGTGGTGTATTCGGTGGATTGGATTCAGGTGTGACTGAAAATACAACGAATATCTTCATTGAGTCGGCTTACTTCAACCCTGTATCTATCCGTAAAACCGCTCGTCGTCATGGTTTGAACACCGACGCAAGTTTCCGTTTCGAACGTGGTATTGACCCACACAACACAATCTATGTGCTCAAATATGCAGCAATGTTGATTAAAGAGTTGACTGGTGGTTCGATTGCTTCGGAAATCACAGATATCTACCCTACTCCACTAAACAACTTCGAAGTGGATATCACTCTCAACAAAATCCATACATTGATTGGTAAAGAGATTGAGGTAGAACAAATTGAGCGTATCTTCGATGGTCTTGAAATGAAAATCGTTGAGCGCACAGCGGAAGGTTATAAATTGGAAGTGCCTGCATACCGCGTTGATGTTCAACGTGATGTTGACGTAATTGAAGACATTCTCCGCATCTATGGCTACAATAATGTAGAATTGAGCGATAGATTGACATCTAACCTCAGTTTCTCAAAAGGCGTTGACTCTACAAAATGGGAAAACTTGATTTCGGAACAATTGACTGCCAATGGTTTCAATGAAATATTGAACAACTCGCTCACAAAATCGGCTTACTACGAAGGCTTGACAAGCTACACTGCAGAGACTTGCGTGCGCATATTGAATAGCCTCAGCCAAGACTTGAATGTGATGCGTCAAACAATGTTGTTCGGTGGTTTGGAAAGTATTGCGCGCAATGCTAACCGCCAAAATGCAGACTTGAAATTCTATGAATTCGGTAACTGCTACCACTTCGATGCCGAAAAACGCAAAAATGCTGAAGGTTCGTTGGATGGCTACTCAGAAGAATATCACTTGGCAATGTGGATTACTGGTCGCAAAAACACATTGAACTGGGCTGCATCAAACGACAAAGTAACATTCTACCAATTGAAAGCATATGTGCAAAATGTGCTTGTGAGAATGGGCATTGATTTGCGCAAAACTCAAATTGCAGAAGTAAGCAATGACCTATTGTCTGAAGCATTGGAAATCAAAACAGTAAGTGGCAAATTATTGGCAACAATCGGTGTTGTAGCTCCAAAACAATTGAAAGCATTTGACATTGAAAATGCAGTTTATTATGCAGATATCCAATGGAAGGCTTGCTTGAAAGAGTTGAATAAACGCAAAATTAGCTATACTGAAATTTCGAAATTCCCAGAAGTGAAACGCGACTTGGCTTTGTTGGTTGACAAATCTGTACGTTTTGCCGAAATTGAAAAAATAGCATTTGACACTGACAAGAAATTGTTGAAAAACGTAACATTATTCGACGTATACGAAGGCAAAAACTTAGAAGCTGGCAAAAAATCATATGCTGTAAACTTCACTTTGCAAGACAAAGAGAAAACTCTTACAGACAAACAAATTGACGGAATCATGCAAAAGCTCATCAAGAATTTGACTGAGAAATTGGATGCAAAACTTCGTTAATTCTTTTAAATAAAAAAGGACAATGCATCTTAGCAATAAGGTGCATTGTCTTTTTATACTTTTATAAATTAATATGAATTATTTGGCATTGGCAGATACTATAAAAAAGCAGTTGGCTTTTGAACCAACAAGACAACAAAAAGAGTTGATAGACTTGTTGTCTCAGTTTTGCTGTATGCCAACTGAAACAAAAGCATTCATATTAAAAGGGTTTGCAGGTACGGGAAAAACCTCTATCGTCAGTGGACTAATAATGGCCATGAAAACATTAAGGCAAAATACAATATTATTGGCTCCAACTGGGCGTGCTGCAAAAGTGCTAAGCAACTATTCAAACCATCCAGCATATAGCATCCATAAGGTAATATATAGACAAAAATCGGCTGGAGATTTCTCATTTAATGTAAATTATAATTCACACAAAAATACACTATTTATAGTAGATGAGGCATCTATGATAGCTAACCAAACTGCATCGGGAGTAGAGTTTGGTTCTGGTCGTTTGTTGGATGATTTGATAGAATATGTATATTCGGGTTATAATTGCTCAATGATATTAGTTGGCGACACTGCCCAATTGCTACCTATTGGTCAGAGCTCGTCGCCTGCATTAAATAAAGATATTATAGAAGGATATGGACTTGAGGTGATGGAATATCAGTTGACACAGGTAATTCGTCAAGCTGGCGAAAGTGGAATACTCTTTAATGCGACCAAAATACGTCAAGCTATAGAAAAAGAGCCATTTACACCAATAAAACTTAATCCTAATTTCGATGATGTAAAATTGGTGAGTGGCGAAAATTTAGTTGAAGAATTGGAGCATTCGTATGCGACTGTTGGAGAGGAAAATACGATTATTCTCACATACTCGAACAAACGTGCGGTGCTATATAACAGAGGCGTGAGAGGACAGGTGATGATGAAAGAGGATGAATTGTCAAGAGGAGATTATTTGATTGTGACTAAAAATAATTATTATTGGTCGAAACAGTATGATAATCTTGACTTTATTGCCAACGGCGATATTGCCGAGATTATGCGCGTAGGAAAGCATTATGAACTATACGGGGCAAGATTTGCGGACCTAACTTTGAGATTGATTGACTATGACATTGAGGTGACTGCAAGAATATTGATTGACTCGCTATACACCGAAACTCCTGCTGCGCAAAATACACTTAATCAAAACGTAATGAGCGCAATAGCAGAGGATTATGCCGATATTGGCGACAAGCGAAAATTCTGGAAAGAGATGCAAAATAATGAGTTCTATAATGCTCTGCAAGTGAAATTTGCGTATGCTATCACAGGACATAAGTCGCAAGGGGGATCGTGGGAACATGTGTATATAGACCAAGGATACATAACAGAGGAGATGATTACGCGAGAATACTATCAATGGTTATATACTGCCATAACTCGTGCGAAGGATAAAGTTTTTTTAATAAATTTCTCAAAATATTTCTTAAAATAATTGTAAATATCGAAATATATCGGTAACTTTGCAAACAAATACAAAAAAATATAGAATTATGAAAAATAAACATTTAAGAAAGCTACTTACTGCATTGATTGCTACAACAATAGCACTCACAAGTTGTGTAGAAAAGATTGATTTGAATAACATGGATAGTGATATTACTCTCAATCCATCTTTAGTTGCACCAATTGGATCGGTTCATGCCTATATGACCGATTTATTGAGTTTTGTTGATTCTTCTTTTGTCAATGTAGATACAAATAATGGTATCTATGTTTTTTTTGAACAAGATGGAGTGTCGGTAAACTTTGAAATGGATCAATTTGAAAAAGGTGAGAAATTAGAAGAGACTTTGACTATAGGTAAAATAGAAGAAGTAGGCATTGCATTCTCCCTAATAGACCAATATATTGTTGATTTTAATAATAAAATTAGAACAATAAAAGAAATTATCAATACAGGTGTAATTAAAAGAATTGAACCTATACAAGAGCCTGAAGGAATCATGCTTCCTGATGAATATTTGACTCAAATAGTTCAAATAAATAAAAATATTGAGATAATAAACAAATATGATGGTCAAGATATAAATAGTTTGCCAGACGCATTGCAACAACCAATACGTGAAGCATTAGAAGAAATTGAAAAAGAGATAGATGCGATTGGTGAACTCAAACCTTTTACTGAAGTTACTATACCAAAAACAGAATTTACGTTTGTTCAAGAATCATCATACAATTTTGGATTTAGCGAATATGTTGAAGGAGAAAAAAATATTCGCATTGACTCATTATTGATCTCAACAGCAAATATAGACTTTGAAATTGAAATTTCAGGAGTAGACTTCACAGATGGTAGCTATTTGTTAGTTAACCTCGATTTTCCACAATTGTTTGACGAAGAGATACAAAACAAATTAGAAACTATCAAAATCACAGAAAATAAATTCGTTTTCAAAGAAAAATTTAATGATATCATTGCAAGATTACAATCTATAAATCAGAACGATGAAACAGAGTTGGCTGTAACCTTTACTTTTGTTTCGAATGGAGCAATGACAATCTCACGTAATGCTAAAATTGAGTTTTCTACAGAAATAAATACAATCAACTTTGAACAATTATATGGCCATGTATGGCAAAAAGAAGAATTCAAATCTGGCGAAATAGCCTTTGATATACCAGAAGAATTGTTTAGATCTGATTTAATAACAAGCAATAATATCTTGATTTCTAATCCTCAAGTAAATATTAATCTAAAGCACAACATGGGCATCCCTATGTTGTTGAAATTAGACAATTTCTATTATGAAAAAGATGGCGAAAGATTCTATCTCGACAAAAATGAAGAACGTTATAATATAGAATTAGAAATTGAAAAACCTGAAGAAGTAAATGGATTTGCAACTAAAGAACTCTCATTGGACAATACGAATAGTCCTATCGCAGAATTGATACAAAAATTCCCTGAACATATAGGTTTGACATGGCATGCATTGACTCCTCTCACAGAGAATGATGATGTACACTTTATAGTAAATCCATTAGTTGCAGATATGGACATAGATGTAAAAGTGCCATTCCAATTCGATGAAAACACATATTTTACATATAAAGATACAATTGCTGCTAACTTTGAAGAAATCCTTCAAGATATTACTAATATCGTAAATATTGATACTCTATGTTTGTATCTTGATGTAACGAGTGCATTGCCAGCAACTGTAGTTGCTAAGTTATACTACTTCGATGAAAACGATGAATTATTGTACGAATCAACTGATTTTGAAATAACAGCAGCAGAAGTTGATGAAGAAGGCCGAGTAACAACACCAACAGTGCAAAGTAAAACTATCAGTTTCAACTCTGATTTGGCAAAAGAAGTTATGGGTACTAAAAAAATAATGTTTGAAGTAGGTCTTAAATCAAAAGACGAATTATCAAAAATCTACATTCAATCAACTGACAAAATAGACCTTAACTTAAGTGCTTTTGCAAAGGCAAATATCAATATTACATCTAACACAGAAGAATAAATACTATGAAAAAAAGTGCAAAATATATAGTCGCAAGTTTATTTGTAATTCTATCAATAAACATAAGCAAAGCACAAAATACTAATACATTGTATTTTATGAATGAGATTGCAGAACGCAACAATCTCAACCCAGCATTTACCCCAAGTTGTAATTTCTATTTTGACTTCATATTCTTACCAAACACATACTTTGGATTTGGTAATGACAATTTTATTTTAAGAGATTTCATCTACAATCAAAATGGAAAGACACAATCATTCTTAAATTCGGAGGAATCATTGGAGCATTTCTTCAATAATTTGCAACCAACAACAACGATGAACTTTAATTACAACTTAAATATATTATCGTTTGGGTTTCAAGTAAAGAAAAACTATTTCACTTTTGATTTAGGTTTGAACATGGATGCTGCAACCTATGTACCTAGTGATATTTTGAAATTTGCGCTATATGGTACACCAGACCCAAACAATGTTAATACGTTTAATTTTAGTCAATTGGGTGTTGATGCATCATTATATTCAAATTTGGCTGTCGGTTATATGTATCAAATCAATAAGCAATTGACAGTTGGAGCTAAAATTAAATTATTGATGGGTTATGCAAATGTTAATACAAATATTAACAAGTTGAATTTGAATGCATCGCGACAAGAGTGGTCATTGGAAACCGATGGAACTGTAAATGCCTCGTTACCGGTAAGATTCAACATGTTAGAAAATGGTGGCATTGATTTTGGTTCACTCCAATTGAATAGTACGAATGAATTATTAGAACTTCTTTATAAACCTGCAGGTATAGGTGCCGCAATCGACCTCGGGGTTAAATATGAACCTATTAAAAATTTGGTTGTTTCGGCATCTGTCACTGACTTGGGTATGATATATTGGAATCGTAACTCAATTTCAGCTAGTATGCAAGGATCTCATTCTATCGATAAATTAATTGATTATACTATCGGAGATACATTATCAACTGATGCAATAATGAATCAATTTACTGAATTGGGTAATGAAATTTTAGGCACTATGCGCACTGATGGAGAAAACAAACCTTACAAATCAATGCTTCGCGGTAGTTTCTTCGTTGGCGCAGAATATGGAATACTCAAAAATCGCATCTCTTTTGGTGTCGTTAATCGCTTAAAATTCAAAAACACTCACCTCCAAAACGAACTTACTGCAGCTGTGAATTTCCGTCCTGCTCATTGGTTCAATGCTTCATTATCACACTCGTTCATCAATGGACGTTGGGGTACACTCGGTTTAGGTCTTAATCTAAAAATGGGTATAATGAACTTATTCATCATTGCCGATTACATTCCAACATCATACGCACAAATTCCATTAGGCGATAATGCAATTTCTATCGAAGGTAAAACAATACTTTCAAACGTACTTATTCCTAATCGTGCACAAATGTTTAATATGCAAATGGGTTGGAGTTGGAATATTGGACAACATGCAAGAGACCTTGATAGAGATGGAGTAAAATACAAAAAAGATAAATGTCCTGAAACAGACATAGATTTCTTAAGAAAACAATGTCCTGGATTGAATAAAAAGGAACTTGTTGATAAACAAGGATGCGACCGTGACGACGATAAGGATGGAGTACTTGATTGTTTAGATCAATGTCCAGAAACACCTGCAGACGTAATTGTTAATTCTGTAGGATGTCCTGTTGATACAATCGATGATATCAACTTGGAACAAGACGAGATTACAACTTCTCAAGATTCAATTCAATAATAAATAAATTATTTTTATGAAACTAAAATTCTTATCACTAACTGCAATTATTGCCATTATGTTCTCGGCTTGTTGCAACAAACCAAAAACCTACAATTCTGTAGACGAATATCCAGAGTACAAAGGTAATGATCTTGGTGTCACTTACTCACCAAAGAAATCGTTTTTCCGCGTATGGTCTCCTGCTGCACAAGAGGTTCGTCTTAACATCTACGAAGACGGATTGGAAGGAGTTCCAACTCAAGTTTTCGACATGAAATACGATGTTGATGGCACATGGATCTACACTGTAAAAGAAGACCTCGTTGGTAAATTCTACACTTTCCAAATCAAACAAAACGACCAATGGTTAGAACCAACTCCTGGCATTTGGGCTAAAGCAGTTGGCGTTAATGGTGTTCGTGGTGCTATCATCGATTGGAACACTACAAATCCTGAAGGTTGGGAAAATGACGTTCGCCCTGAAATGAAATCTTTCACCGACGCAGTTATCTATGAAGTTCACATGCGCGACTACACAATCCACGCATCTTCTGGTAGCTCATATCCTGGCAAATTCCTCGGTCTTAGCGAAGCTGGCACTAAAACTATTGACGGTTTGACTGCTGGTATCGACCACTTAAAAGAACTTGGCATCACTCATGTTCAAATTCTTCCTAGCTACGACTATGGTTCAATCGACGAAACTCGCCTTGCTGACAACAAATACAACTGGGGTTATGACCCTAAAAACTATAACGTTCCAGAAGGTGGTTATGCTACAGACCCATATTCTCCAGCAACTCGTATCCTCGAGCTCAAAACTATGATTCAACAACTCCACGCTGCTGGTATCCGCGTAATTATGGACGTTGTATATAACCACACTTTCGTAGGCGACAATTCTCACCTCAATCTCCATGCGCCTGGTTACTTCTATCGTATGAACGAAGATGGTTCATGGGGCAATGGCTCTGGTTGTGGCAACGAAACAGCTTCTGAACGCGCTATGATGCGCCGTTTCATGGTTGAATCAATCAAATATTGGGTTGAAGAGTATCACATGGATGGTTTCCGCTTCGAC
>JAZLEE010000231.1:0-6808 GCA_045615085.1 Candidatus Aphodosoma sp.
TTCGAGCAGAAGTGGAACGACGTAGTGACCCTCTTCAACGAGCGCAAGAATGGAGGCTACCGCTTCAGTGCCTACGAGTGGCATCGCAATGGTCAGTTGGTCGAAGATGCCAATCGCTCCTACCTCTATTTGCCCGACCAGATGCAGCCAGGCGACATCATCGAGGCATACCTCACTCGCGAAGGCGAGGACTATGCCATCCCCACTTGTCCGCTCTCCATCGTCGACAATATCGACAAGCAAGAGACCGAGGTGCCAGTTCTCATCAGTTTCGACAATCAGAATCGAGTTCAGTTCAACAGCAAACGATCAGGCCGCTATCACATCTACACCATGTCGGGACAACTAATCGAGTCCGCCCACTACTACGAGGGCGAAACCACGCTCAATTTCGGTTCCGTGCCACGAGGGCTCTACTTCATGCGGTTCGAACTATCCGATGGAACAATCTATACCCAAAGCGTCATTCTCTGATGATGACGCTTTTTTTATATCAAAAAAACCAAATAATTGAAGATTATGTAAAAAAAAAGTATTAACTTTGCGAATTAGAATATTATATTTGGTAGATTATGCATTATTGGATAGTAAACATCATTTGTGGTTTTTGTGTCAGTGCAGTATTAGCAGGTTTCATCATACCTCAGATATTGCTCATCGCCTTTCGTAAGAACTTGTTCGACGAGCCCGACGAGCGCAAGATCCACCACATCCCAGTGCCCCGTTTGGGTGGTTTAGCCTTCATGCCAGTCATCTTTTTTGCGTTAGCCTTGATGCTAGGGGTCAATCAATACATGGGCTATTCCGTCATGTTATACAACTTTTTGTATAACGTCAACATATTGTCAATGTCGTTATGTTCAGTCATGAGTCTCTACCTTGTAGGCATTGCCGACGATTTGATCGGGGTTCGCTATCGAGCCAAGTTCGTCGTACAGCTCTTCAGCGCGCTATTTCTAGTTGCGTCAGGCGTGTGGGTTCGTAGTTTCTATGGTTTTTTGGGAGTAGAGTATCTAAGTCCGTGGGTTGGAGGGATTCTAGCCATCGTGTTGGTACTATTTATCACCAACGCCATCAACCTCATCGATGGCATCGACGGTCTCGCCTCTGGTCTTAGTGGCGTAGCCTGTCTCTATTACGGCATAGTCTATTTTGGTCTACATCAATATCTATTTTCAATCATCGCCTTTGTCACCCTCGGCGTCATCGTTCCATTCTTCTTCTACAACGTCTTTGGCAAAGCCGAGAAACAGAAAAAAATCTTCATGGGCGACACCGGCGCTCTCACCATTGGGTTCATACTCAGTTTGCTCAGCATCAAGCTCACCACCCTTCCAGTAGGGGCCATTTCGTGGGACTACAATCCATTAGTCGTAGCCTTTGCACCATTGATGGTGCCATGTCTCGATGTCATTCGCGTGTTTTTCACTCGCATACGCAACAAGAAGAACCCATTCCTTCCCGACAAGAATCACATTCACCACAAGATTTTAGCTTTAGGATTCAGTGCTCGTCCAACCATGATTATCATCATCTTAGGGTCACTGCTTCTATCGTTGTTCAATCTCTGGGTGTCAAAATATCTCGATGTGCACCTACTCCTCTTGTGCGACTTTGTGATATACGCAATATTAAGCCGTTTCCTCACCTGCAGAGGAGTTAGGAGTGAGGAGTTAGGAGTGAGGAGTTAGGAGTGAGGAGTTAGGAGTTAGGAGTTAGGAGTGAGGAATGAGGAGTTAGGAGTAATTTTAGGCTAATGCCGGATGACACGTGCAGCGTAAAGATCCGTGCAATCCGTAGCGCGACTTCGACGTAGTCGAGAGCGCATCCAAAAAAAGCAATAAAAAAATAATATCCGTGAATTCTGTGCGTTCCGTGAGAGACATAAATATACGTGAGTCAAAAAATATCCGTGTAATCTGTGTAATCTGTGGGCAAAAAACAATAATGTTATGGAGATAGAAAACACACACACATCTATTGTATTAAGTAATATATTTGAAGATGCACGCAAAATAGTAGAGCGCGCGCGAAGGGAAGCATATGCAGCAATCAATCAAACAATGGTTAATGCATATTGGCAGTTAGGCAAGCGCATTGTAGAAGAAGAACAGAGAGGGAAGAATAGAGCCGAATATGGCAAACAATTGCTCAAACAATTATCGCAATCATTGACAGAAGAATTTGGCAAAGGTTTTTCGGTGCAAAATTTATATGGGTTCAGACAATTCTATTTGACCTTTCCTGAAATATTCTCTACACCGTGGAGAATATTGACATGGTCTCATTATAAACGAATTATGCATATTCAAAACGAAAATGCACGCATTTGGTATTTAAAAGAGGCATCCGAGCAGATGTGGAGTTATGCAACATTGAATCGTAACATTTCGACTATGTATTACGAACGATTGTTGATGTCGCAGCAGAAAGAGCCAGTTGAGCAAGAAATGTTGGCTCAAGCAAAAGATTTTGATAAAGACAAATTAGAGTTTATAAAAAATCCGTTGGTGACAGAATTTTTGGGTATAGGTCCAGCCAAGTCGTATCAAGAGAAAGAACTTGAAACAGCTATACTCAATAAATTGGAAAACTTTTTATTAGAATTAGGTAAAGGTTTTTCTTTTGTAGAACGCCAAAAATTAGTTCGAACAGAGAAAAAGGATTATTTTATTGACTTGGTTTTTTATAACTTCAAATTGAAATGCTTTATGCTTATCGATTTGAAAGTTGGAGCTATAACACATGAGGATGTAGGTCAGATGGAGATGTATGTGAATATGTATGATGAGTTAGTAAAAGGAGAAGATGATAATCCAACATTAGGAATAGTGCTTTGTTCTGAGACAGATGCCGATATAGCTAGATATTTATTGAATGATAGTAAAAATATTTATATGTCAAAATATTTGCCATTGATGCCAACAAAAGAAGAGTTGCGTCGAGAGATCGAACGACAAAAAGCGATATTTGCATTGCAGCAAAGAGCTGGAGAAACTGGGGTAGAAATTTAATAATCTACTAACTAGTAACTAAATAAATCTGTGGGAGAAAAAACAAAAAACAATAAACCCGGATGGCCGACCGTTGACTGTAGACCGTTGACTGTAGACCGTTGACTGTAGACTGTTGACATTAAAAAAAACAAAAATATGAAACTCGAAGAAGTAAAAATCGCCGTAATCGGCTTAGGCTATGTAGGCTTGCCCCTTGCGCGCCTCTTCTCAACCAAATATAAGACCATCGGCTTCGACATGAACGCCGAGCGTTGCGCCGCCCTCATGGCAGGTCACGACGCCACCCTCGAAGTCAGCGATGAGCTTCTTCACGACGCCATCCACCACCACGGCTTAGTCTGTACAGCCGATATCGAAGCCATTCGCCACTGCAACTTCTACATCGTAGCCGTGCCAACCCCAGTCGACGACAACCACACGCCCGACCTCACGCCGCTCTATCGCGCGTCAGAGACCGTGGGTCGTGTCATCTCACGTGGCGACATCGTCGTCTACGAGTCCACCGTCTATCCCGGCGTCACCGAGGACGAATGCCTCCCAGTTGTCGAGCGCGTGTCAGGCCTCAAGTTCAACACCGACTTCTTCGCAGCCTACTCACCCGAGCGCATCAACCCAGGCGACAAACTCCACACTGTAGAGAAAATCAAGAAAGTCACTTCAGGCTCCACACCCGAGATAGGCACCCTTGTCGATGCCGTCTACTCATCAGTCATCGAGGCAGGCACCCATCTCGCACCAAGCATCCGTGTCGCCGAAGCATCCAAAGTTATCGAGAACTCACAGCGCGACATCAACATCGCCTTCGTCAACGAGCTCTCTAAGATATTCACCTCCCTTGGCATCGACACCTACGACGTGCTCGAAGCCGCAGGCACCAAGTGGAACTTCATCCCCATGCGCCCAGGCCTCGTCGGCGGTCACTGTATCGGCGTCGACCCATACTATCTAGCGCAGTGCGGCCAACGTCATGGCTACTATCCCGAGATCATCTTGGCAGGTCGCCGTATGAACGACGGCATGGGCGAGTATGTAGCCGACCGCGTCGTCAAGCTCATGCTCAAAAAAGGCATCTCCGTGCTCAACTCCAACATCCTACTATTAGGCTTCACGTTTAAGGAGAACTGTCCCGACGTTCGCAATACCAAAGTCATCGACATCATACACCATCTCGAGCAGTACAACGCGCGCGTCACCATTTTCGACCCATGGGCCAACCCCGACATTGCTCGTCACGAATATGGCGTAGAGCTCACCAATCAGATGCCACAAGGCGAGTACGATGCCGCCATCCTCGCCGTCGCGCATAACGAGTTCCGCGACCTCGACCTCCCATCCCTTCTCACGCCCAACCACGTCATCTTCGACGTCAAAGGCATCCTTCCGCGCGAAATTATAGACGGAAGATTATAATAAAAAAAATAAGCACGAGAATTCTCGTGCTTATTTTTTTATGAGACATATAGTAGATTTCTATTGAAACCTATTTAGTAGTTAATTCATCAAAATTATCACTCTTTATATAGCCCTTCTTTCTATTATTTATTGAAATTTCTGTGAGATATTCTTTATTTACTAAATCCACCAAATCATGGCGTGCAGTCATAGGGGTAATTAAAAATTTATTTTGAATTTCTTTTACGGTAATGACACTTTGAGGGTGTTCTATTAAATGGTGAATAATTTGAGCTTGGCGTTCATTTATATTCTTATTTATGATAATGAATGTATTAGCTATTTGTTTCTCTCTTTGTTTTTTCTCTATATAACTTTTAAGTTGTCTAAACGAAAGTTCTAAAACACGTAGATTGTATGCAACAAAATAGCCAATGTCGTAACCATCAGATTCGGTGTAAAGGAAAGCATCTTCATAGCTGCGTTTTGAATTAGCAATGACTCTAGATATTGACATATATTCAGTTAGCCAATATTTTTCTTTTAGCATATACCAGTAAAACAAAGCTCTGGCAGTTCTACCATTCCCATCAACAAATGGGTGCATATATGCTACCATGAAATGAATGATTATACCGCGGATAATAGGATGAATAAAAATTTTTTCATTTCCATTATTAAAAAACGAGCATAAATCATTTATAAAATCAGGGATTTCTGATGCATCTGGTGGAGTATGCACCACTTCGCCAGTTGATTGATTTTCAACAACCACCTCATCATATTCCGAGCGGAATCGACCTACATCATCATTGTTTTTTAATGTTTTCTCAGTCATCAAGCTATGAATCAAACGTATATTCTCTGGAGTAAGAGGTTCATCTTTATGTTCAACGATGTAACAAATAGTTTTATAGTTGTTTGATATCATTTGTTGCGACTTATCACGAGGCGACATACCATTCTTCAACATCTCTTTTGCCACAGCTCGAGTTGTCGCAGCACCCTCCATTTGGCTGGAAAAAATAGCTTCTTCCATTAAAGAATTAGCTAAATATCTCATTTTTTCGTTTTCAAGGGGTGTTGTATTAGATTCCCAAAAACTCCCAAAAATCATGTCAAAATCATGACACATACGTTGCATTTTATTTGTCACGAATAACTTTATTTTGTATTTAGGCCACACTGTTTTTGAACCTAAAGCTCTCGAGGCTTTAACATGTGACCATAGCAATTGGGTAGTATAACCCTGAGGTAGAGGTTTATATTTAACCTTATCCCAGTATTCATACTTTTCGTTTATTTTATCAACTAAGTCATTAGCTTCTTCTGGAGTTTCTCCCATTAGAGCTTTTATGTAGAATTTTTTTTCTATTAAAGGAGGTGATTCTATCATATTTTTATCTATTTTTATGCGTTGCAAAGTTATAAATAAAAATCTAATAAACCTAATAATTTCTGCTAATTTTTGCAAAATTAGCAGAAATTATCCATTTTCTTTTGATTTGCTATCAAAAGCATAATTATATTAAAGTGTTATATATTAGAGATATAAAGTAAAAACAGCAAATTATAGGTTGTTGCTATGCGAAAAACATTTCTAATATAATTAAATCAGAAAATTTCGAGGCAAAAAGAAAAAATAGGATTAAAATAAGGTATAATGTAAAAAAAAATCATTATATTTGCAAATTGTAAACGTCTGTTGTCTGTTGACTGTTGAATTCTTGCTATAAGCGAAAGTAGAAAATTGCGTTTAAGCGAAAACAATAAAACTTGTTTTAATTGTTGAGCAATAGCAATTTCAACAAAGTTAATTCAAGCTTGCTCATTATGCTGAGCGTTGTAAGAATCTTTGAGCGAACCAACGGTCTTGAGCCGAATGGCGAAAAATGCGAAAAAATGTTGACCGAGCGAAGCGAGTAATATCCGTGTAAATCCGTAGCGCGCCTTGCGCAGCAACAGCGCATCAAAAAAAGAGAGGAAGAAAAATCCGTGTCATCTGTGTCATCTGTGGGAGAAAAAGATAATTCCGTGAGAGGCAAAAAAAATTCCATTTTGTGCAGTTTGCGCAAAAAATAGCATAAATTTAGGGTATTTTAGCCCTAAAAAAGTCAGAAAACAGCACCTTAAACGCATTAAAATAATCCCCATTGTGGGTGCTATAACACAGGTAGGGGCGTAAGCCCCTAATAAGGTAATCAACCAACAAAACCCCGTAGGGGTGAAAGTCTGACCAACTTGATGAAAAGCAGAAAAAAATAAAAATTGCTAATTTATTGACAAAGTTAAAGAAGAAAGAAATTATCGATAATAATACGCGTGGAAATATTTCAGAATGGTGGGCGTGTAAATAACGTTAATTTATTAGCGATTTATTAGCGATTTATTAGCGATCT
>JAZLEE010000232.1:0-2806 GCA_045615085.1 Candidatus Aphodosoma sp.
GATACCTTTTTCTTTGCCATAACCAAATTGGAGGTAAACCTCTTGGATGAGTTCGAAAATAGACATACCATTGTCTTTTGCCCAAGCTGTCATCTCTGCCATAAGAGCACATGCAGCAACAGCATCTTTGTCGCGGAGGAAATCAGCAGGAAGGTAGCCATAACTTTCTTCACCACCACCGATATATTGTTCTTTACCTTCGCGCTCGCGAATTTCGGCAGCAATCCATTTGAAACCTGTGTAGCAATCGAGAAGTGGTGTGTTGTAATAGTTGCAGATGTCTTTCATAATCTCGGTAGTCACGATAGTTTTCACCATAAACTCTTTGTCTTTGAGGAGTCCGAGTTCGTGACGACGACGCAAGATATAATATGTGAACATCATACAAGTTTGGTTACCGTTAACCAAAATCCATTCACCTTTATCGTCTTTCACTGCGATACCCATACGGTCGGCATCAGGGTCAGAAGCCATAACGATGTCGGCATCAACCTCTTTTGCTTTGCGAATAGCCATATCAAGCGCAGCAGGTTCTTCTGGGTTAGGAGATACCACTGTAGGGAAGTCGCCCGAAATAACTGTTTGTTCGTCAACAAGAATAACATTGTCGAAGCCCATATCTTTCAAACAACGAGGGATAAGAGTGATACCTGTACCATGGATAGGAGTGAAAACGATTTTCAAATCTTTGTTGCGAGCAATGCTATCTGGAGAGAGGAAGAGAGTTTTCAATTTGTCGAGATATACGCTATCAACATCTTCGCCAATGATTTGGATAAGTTCAGGGCGAGCATCGAAGTGGATTTCTTCTGGACCTTTAATTTTTTCTACCTCATTGATGATATTTACATCGTGTGGAGCAATGATTTGTGCACCATCATTCCAATATGCTTTGTAACCGTTGTATTCTTTAGGGTTGTGAGAAGCTGTAAGGATAATACCACTTTGGCAACCGAGGTGACGAATAGCAAACGAAATCTCTGGAGTTGGACGGAGGCTTTCGAAGGGATATACTTTGATGCCATTAGCAGAGAAGATATTAGCAGAAGTTTCGGCAAACAAACGGCTATTATTACGGCAGTCGTGACCAACTACTACGCTGATTTCTTGTCCTGCAAATTCGCGTTTGAGATAGTTGCTAAGACCTTGAGTTGCAGCACCAACAGTATATATATTCATACGGTTAGAACCCATACCCATAATACCACGAAGACCACCTGTACCAAATTCGAGGTCTTTGTAGAAGCATTCGATAAGTTCAGTTTTGTCTTCTGCTTCGAGCATACGACGCACTTCGGCTTTTGCTTCTTCGTTATAAGCACCATTAAGCCATTTTTCGGCTTTGGCTGTAACCTGTTGTAATAATTCTGTATTTTCCATAATATTAATTATTTATATATGTTTCGAGTAATTTTGTGTTGACTGTTGGCACGATGTAGAGACTATTCATTTCGGCTGGAATAAGAATTGTTTCGCCATCAGTTAGTGTGAGATAGTCATTATCCCATTTGATTGTGACATGACCTTCGACACATGAGAGCAATACGAATGAATTAATCGGTGCCAAATCATACTCTTTGGGTTGGTCAATCTGCATCTCATTTACCACAAAATATGGACATTCTACAAGATTAACTATGCCATTCTGAGCTGGTTGTAGTGTGATTTTACGACCTTGCCAATTTTCGAAATCTATTGCTTTTTGTGCTAATTCGGTATGCAATTCGCGAAGATTGCCATCTGCATCACGACGATTATAGTCGTAGATACGATATGTAATATCTGATGCTTGTTGCACTTCGAGAATAAGACAACCTTTGCCAATAGAATGCACCATACCTGCAGGGATAAAATAGACATCACCTTTTTGTACTGGATATTTCTGAAGCACTTCTTCGAGATTACCCATAGCCACACGCTCAACATATTCAGATTGTGAGACGTAGCGATTAAATCCGAGTATAATATATGCATCTGGGTCGGCATCAAGTACATACCACATTTCGGTTTTGCCATTCAACCCATGCTCTGCCTCAGCCAATTCGTCGTTTGGGTGTACTTGTATTGAGAGGTCTCGATTGGCATCTATGATTTTAAGCAACAATGGAAAATCGTTGCCATATTGTTCATAGACCTTATCGCCCACCAAATCACCCATATATACCTCCAAAAGGTCGGCAAGAGTGTTACCCTCCAACCAACCATCAATCACCTCACAATCATCGCCTTCGATAGCCGAAACATCCCAGCTCTCTCCTACTCTATCTAATTGAGGTTCGTCGTGGCGATATATAGTTTTTATATGATTACCACCCCAAAGTTTCTGCTTCAATATCGGCTGAAACTTTAAAGGATACAATTTATTTGATTCTATATTCATTTCTTTCAAGACATGGGAACAGGAGAACATGTCTTCTTGTCGTCCTGTCTAAATAACTACTTATCCTTTAAACGCTGATGCCGACATTTTGAGCATTGTCACTTCCATTTCTGAAAGGTAACGCCATTTGCCACGTGGAAGGTTCTTTTTAGTAAGACCTGCAAAATATACACGGTCCAATTTCACTACATGATAGCCAAGAGCATCGAAAATACGACGCACGATACGATTCTTGCCTGAGTGAATTTCGAGACCTACGGTGCGCAAATCACCTTCATTTACAAATGAGAGTTCGTCAGCTTTGATTTCGCCATCTTCGAGCACAATACCTGAGAGGATTTTAGCAAAATCTTCATCTTGAAGGTCGCGATCAAGAGTTACTTGATAGATTTTCTTTTTATTAAATTTAGGATGAGTAAGTTTAGT
>JAZLEE010000233.1:0-2848 GCA_045615085.1 Candidatus Aphodosoma sp.
TTAAGAGGAGAAAAGTAATTCTCAATTCTCAATTCTCAATTCTCAATTTTCATTCCTCATTACAAACTCATTTCCCCTCTCAACGACACCTCCATCTCTTTCTTCACATCCTCAGTCGACTCATATTTTCCGAGTAAGAACATCAATTTTGCCACAGCCGCCTCAAGCGTCATATCATGACCCGACACAACCCCAGCCTTAATCAAATTCACACTCGCCTCATAATGACCCATTTCCACCGAACCAGCGCGGCATTGAGTCACATTCACTGTCACAATTCCAGCCGCAGTAGCCCTACTGATAATGTCGCACAACCACTGAGCCGTAGGTGCATTACCCGAACCAAAAGTCTCCAATACCACTGCACGCAATCCCTTAATCGAATAAATAGCCTCCACAGTTTCTGGTCTAATACCAGGGAACATCTTCAACACCACAATATTATCATCAAAATGCTTAGCCACCGACAATACAGCGTCTGCCTTTTCGCGGTGAATATTGTGCTCATAATATTTCAAGTGCACACCCGCACGCACCAATTCCGGATAGTTAAACGAAGCAAAAGCATCAAAATCCTCAGCATTACGTTTAGTCGTACGATTACCACGCATCAACTTACCCTCAAACATCAACGCCACCTCAGGCACCATCGCCTCTCCTTTTTCATTCTTCGCCGCAGCCAATTCAATCGCCGTAATCAAATTCTCCTTCGCATCACTTCTCAACACACCCACTGGCAATTGCGAACCTGTGAAAATCACCGGTTTCTTCAATCCATCAAGCATAAACGACAATGCCGCAGCCGAATAAGCCATCGTATCAGTTCCATGAAGCACCACAAAACCATCAAAATCATCATAATGTCTCTCAATATGATTAGCAATCTCCACCCAATTCGAAGGCTTAATATCGCTCGAGTCAATCAACGGACTGAACGACACCGATGCAATATTCACGTGCAACATCTGCAATTCTGGGATAAAACTCAACACCTGTTTCGTATCAAGCGGAGCCAACGAGTGATTCGAACTATTCTCACCCATACTGATAGTACCACCAGTAAATATTAATAAAACTGAACTCTTATTTTCCATAACATATCAATTTTTTCCAATCCGACCAAATCTATCAATCAGACCAATTAACTTTTTCAAAATACAACCACAAAGATACAACAAAAATCCCAAACTCACAACCATTTTAGCAAAAAAAACACACACATTCTGCAGCCCCAAAAACCACCCAAATCTTTCCATATTCTAAACATACTATAAATATAGGATAAATATACTATAAATATACTATAAACATACTATAACCGAGCCTACGCCTAATCTCAACCATTATCATCAGTCACAATCAACCCATTTTCACTATCCTTTTTATCAATAGCTAAAAGAATTTTGAAAAAAACAAAAAAAATATTGCTTATATTAAAAAAAAACAGTATCTTTGCTTGCTATTTATTATCTTAGCATAAGAATATTTTCAATTAACTTAATATTAACTAAATCAAAAGATTATGAGAAAGATTACTCTTTTCTTTGCAGCTTTGTTTATCACAATCGCTGCATTTGCTGCCGACATTACAGGCGGTACAAAGTTGTATCTTAAACCAGGATCCTCTTGGACACAAGGCAATGAGCGCTTTGCTGCTTATTTCTTCGGTTCTGCTGGCGATGCTTGGGCAGGTATGACTGTTGAAGAAGATGGAAGTTCTTATTTGGCAGTTGTGCCAACTGGAACTTGGACAAACGTTATCTTCTGTCGTATGAATGGCTCTAACGCAACAAACGATTGGAGCGCTAAATGGGATCAAACTAATGACCTTACTTATGATGGAACTAACAACTGTTACACTATCACATCTTCATCTAATGGTAAAGGTGAAGGTTCATGGGGTGTTTATGCTCCAACTCCTACTACTTGGACAGTAGCTGGTTCATCAAAAGAACTTTTTGGAACTGATTGGTGTACTGGATGTACAGCAAACGACCTTACTGAAGGCACAGATGGTGTATGGACAAAAGTTTACGACGATGTTACTCTCGCTGCAGGTGATATCGAATACAAAGTCGCTAAAAACCACGCTTGGACTGAATCTTACCCAACAAGCGGTAACGCTAAACTCAACATCCCAGCTGCTGGTAAATACGATGTAACTATCACTTTCAACTCTTCTACTAAAGCCGTTAGCGCTAAAGCTGAAGCTGTTGTTGAAACTCCAACATCAACTACTACTGTTACTTGGAGCATCGCTGAAGGCGCTGAACTCGATGGTTTCGCTGAAGTAATGATTACATTTGCTGGTACTGACACTGTAGGTCGTAAATTCGACGGTGTAGAAGTTCTTAAAGGTGTAGCTCAAGGTTCTTCTACTAACCAATTATTCTTCTCTGTCGACGAAGCTGGCAACCGTACTCCAGTTGCAGGTGGCAATGGTCTTATGTATGCATCTTCAGTAACCGAAAGTGGTGTTGTTTCTGTAAAATATAGCGTTGCTAACAAAAACTACGACCTTACTGACGGTAAATTCGTTAAACCAGGTAAATATTGTTTCGTAGTTGATGCTGGTGATGTATTGTTTACTCCAAATAGATCTGGTCTTCCTAAAGTTTACAACGATCAAACTTATGTTTTGAACTTCTCTATCAAAGGTTCTACTGAAGACCCAGGTCAACAACCAGGTACTCCTGTTGAAGTCGACGCTGCAATGACTGTAAACCCTGAAAACAACGCAAAAGTAAGCGAAATCCGCAACGTAGTAATCACTTTCACTGACGCTACTTCTCTTACTCTTGCCGAACTCGGCGAAACTCCAAACCCTATGACTTGGGCTTTCTGTAAC
>JAZLEE010000234.1:0-6244 GCA_045615085.1 Candidatus Aphodosoma sp.
TCGCGTTGGTATGTCATGTATGGTTCGAGGTCGATAATGCCATTTGAACGTTGTTTAGTGTAGTCGAGCAAAGGAGTAGCTTCGGTTGGATTGTCGATTGAAGCAACATAAGATGTACGGAACAAAGACATTTGTGGTGCATAGATCATAACTTCACCTTTGTCGTTGACAGAAACTGTACCGGCATTAGGTACTGCAGTGAAAACGATGATAGTGTCTTGGTCTACGTCGATAACTGCTGCATGATAAGTTGCATAATCAGAAGATTTGAGCACATTAGCACATACAGGGATATAGCGACCGCTACCTGTCCATGCAAAGAGTGAATATGGAGAGAGGTCGTAGATGATACCAGTCTCGTATTGCTCACGCATCATATCGTATTCTACGATTTCGTCGCTAGTAACCATATCTTCGCGATTGTCAGGGAATTCGAGGAGGCCTTGGTTGACTTCGTCGATGAAGAGGCAACGCTCTGCAACGAATTTGATAGTCCAGTTGCCATCTTCGCCACGTTGCCAAATAAATGGCACTTCGCGTTTGCCATCATAGAGTTTGTAACGACCGAGGATGCGAGTACCATCATAGTTCATACCACAAACTTGAACAAATTGTGCAGATTGACGATAGATAAGGTCGTCTTTGGTTGGAGTTGGGAGAGTTGAGAATGACCAAGCATTGTTATCATCCCAATTTTCGAATTTATCTACTTCGTAGTAGACTGGCACAGTTTTGCCACCATCGAAACGCATGAGAGCAATATATTTAGTACCATCGGCAGACATACCACAAATTTCGCCGCCTTCGATAGGTTTGTTGTTGATTGTTCCGAGAGCAGTGAGCATTTTCCACTCAGTACCACGCACCCATACACCTGCTTGGCCTTGAAGAGAACCACAAGCAATACCATCGTTGTTGATAGCATAGATGAGAACAGAATCGTCGTCGGTAACATAGTGTTGTTTTGCTTCAGCATCAAACAAACAACCAGGACCTTCATCAACTGTACCTGTGAAGTAGCGACCATTAGGAGATGCGATGTAGAAATGACGACCATCGCGTGTGTAATCGAGAGATTGTGCATTGAGCATTGTGAAAGATGTAACGAACAATGCAATAGTTAAAAGTAAATTTTTCTTCATGATTTATTATTTTTTAATTGTTATATTTCGTGGTGATGTGTCAGTCTTCTTCGAGATAGGTTGCTTAAAGGTAGGGTTATCCTTCGTATATCTTTCGTGTATCTTTCGTAGAAGGTAGGGTTATCCTATGAAGAAGGTTGCTGTTAGGTAGAGAAAAAATAAGTTTAAGTAAAAAAAATAAAAAAATGCCCATAAAGGCATTCTCGAAAATATGTCTTACAAATAAAACGCAAAGATAATCATTTTTTTTGATATAAGAGATATTTTATTTTATGTTATAAAACATAAAATTAGGGATAGCATAGATTGAACTATACTACCCCTAATTAATGTATTTATCAATAGGTTATTACTTAACCATCATTTTATACGCTACGTTGTCAACGAGGATAATAACGCATTTTTCGGCGATATTTGAAATTTGAGTAAGAGAAGATGTTGCTTTAGTAGTGTATAAAGATTGTCCTTGCAATGTAAACAATGCAATGTTTGCACCTTCGTGTGTTTCAACAAAGATTGTTTGATTAGATGAATAGATGCGTGCATTCATTTCGACATTGTCGCATGAAGTAGCATCCAAATTGATGATATGAGCTTGGCTAAGTGGCCAAATTGAATAATATTCACCTATGACTTTGTTGTCAACCACACCTGTGATTTGCATGTTGTCATAGAATGTAAAATTGCCTGCATTTGCACCAGTTGTGTAGTAGATAGTATCGGTGCCTTGAGTGAAGCAACCTTCGATAGCATCTTGTGGCATGTAGTCAGTACCTGGGTGGAATACACTATCGAGATGTACGTTGCGAACTGTCACAACGCGATTTTCGTAGAGTTTTTTGTCGGCAAGGATTTCTGCGAAAGTAACTTCGAGGCCTTTAATCTCGTTGTTACGGCTTTTTACGACAATATTTTGACGAGCTGATTCATCAACTGCCAAGAAGTCGGTAGTGATGCCACGAGTGTTGTTGTAAACACCACGGAGACCAGAGATAGAGTCGCCAGCTTGAACAAGTTCGTAAGGAACAGTGCCAAGGTCGACAATAATACCTGCTGTGTGGTCTTGAACGATGAAATAGTAGGTTGGTATGTTTTGAGTTTTAGCAAATGTGTATGAAACAAGAACAGGTTTTGTGATTTCGTAAGTCACACCAGAACCAAGTTCGCCAGTTGCAATAAGGTCAGCAATAGTTTCGAATTGCATATTAGAGTCGAGAACATCAGCTTCGTTGCGGCAAATGATAGAGAATTGACGATTAGGGTAACTGTTGGCAACGTCGACAATACCACGAACAGCACATGTGCTACCTTCGTATGCAGAGAGGTCTTCAACGCCAGTGATATGGAAACCTATAGATTGGAGACCTGTACCATTTTCGTTTTCAATTACATAGCTATATGTACCATCAGACTCTTTTTGAATTTTACCGCCTGAGAATATAACCAAAGTTGACTCATAACGATATGCGTTTTGCATATTATCGCCTGTGAAAGTGTAGATATATTTAGGCAATGCGCGACATTCAGCACCTGAAGCAACAACTTTGATTGAAGATGCTGCATTTTGGAAGAAAGAAGCACCACGTTGAGCGATAGAGTCGCCTGTATAAGGACGATATTTACCATTAACGCCTACGATATAGTCGCCACGTTTAACACCATCAGCATCAGCTGCAGCAGGCACTTCGATACGAAGAGCGTGGTCGTAGTGGTCAGGTTGATATACATCGCGTTCTTGAATATAGACGATTTTGCCATCAGCAGTTGGCACTACGTGAGAAACAGCAAAAGTGTCGAGGAGGTCGTAGTTGAAAGCCTCATTATAGTCAGTAACGATGTTTTTTATATCAAGAATAGAGTTGAATGCCAATGGTTTGATTGCCTCTTTAGAACCAATCATGAAGATATTATTGCCATTGCCATCACGACCAAGGAAACCAGCAAGAGAAGCTTTAACTGGGAGGTTGCCAATACGAGTGTTGAAAGGCACAGAGAGTGTTGAATTTGAAGTTGTTGAATACAATTCGCAATTGAGCGAACCTTCCGAAACACTACGAATGCTGATTTCGTTGAACAAAACAGCTACGCCTTTGTATTCGTCAAGTTTTGTAATATAAGTATCGAATTCTACTACCTCTGGAGTGAATGTAGCATTTTCGTTGTTAATCAAGATATATTCAGCATCATCGTCAGAGAGGACAATACGATCGAGAAGTGAACCACCTTCTTTTTTGAATGTACCCCAAACGTCGGTGATTTCCATGTTGACAGTAGTCTTGATTTTGGCATCAGTACCTGCCTTTGCAGCACCGAGATATTTGTTATAAAGCAAAATTGCACCTGTTGCATCTTGCATCATAACACCATGATTGTCATAATAATAGGTAGTAGTTGCATTACCTACATATTCACAAGCTGTGCCATCGGCCAAAGCCTTAATTTCGGCAATAGTGTTACATTTAACGCCATCGGCACTCAAATTGAGCGAGAAGGCTAATGAAATGATAGTAAAAAGGATAGATAATTTTTTCATAATTATATTTATTGTTTTATTATTTTAGTTGATACTCTACTTGAACCATCAGTGGCCATTAAGATATAAGTTCCAGCTGTCAACTGAGTTAAATCAATCACTGATTCTACTTCTGAAGCGCTATAAACTTTACGACCCATGATGTCGAAAATCTCTACGTTAGTAAGATTTGATGAAATATTCAAAATACCATCTGTAGGATTTGGATAAACACCTAAGTCGCTATTCACTACATGATTAACTCCTGATTCGATATCAAAACGCACGAAATAACTTTCATAGCGCATATTATCCTCGAAGCCATTGTATTGCCATGTAACGAAACCATTGCCCGAAGTAGCAAGTGTTGCAGTACCTTCAGCCAAACGAGGTCCGTCAGGTGTGTTATAAGTCATATAATTAGCAAGGTCGATTTTGCCATTAGACTTATCCAAAGTCCAAGTAGCGAGTGTTGTTGCAGAGTCGAGATGATGGATAGAAGATACATACGACCAAGAGAAATAGTCGGCAGCACCACGAAGCGACACTTCGCCATCGTCGGTAACCGAAAGACATGCTGCACCTGGACGACAAGTGAATAGATACATAGAATCGGTAGCAAACTCATATACAACTGGATAGTTGGCAATTGGATTTTCGTAACCATTTGGTTGATATGAGATATTCATCTTCACAAATCGACCATTATTACTCATTGCAATGCCAGAAATGTCGCCACTACCAGAATAGAAATAGCCAGATGCTTCGGCATAAACCACGTTATAATAGTCAACCAATTTTTCGTAATACACAGCCCATGCTTTTTCGTATTCAGCTTGCCATTCGCCTGAATTGACATCATAGCCAGCACCATCAAAATCGAATTCGCCTGGATATACAGCATCGGTTTTACCACCTGCTACGATATAATCGAGGTTCATCCATTCATAACGCCATTCGCCCAAAGAATCTTTTGTCCAATACATAGGCAATTCTTCAAAGCCTGTGTCGATACGATAGCGACCAATGATTAAATCGCCCTTCTCGGCTATACCACATGGAGCAATGAATTGAAATCCTTGGTGAAAAATAGGGTCTTCGTATGGAATAGGCAATTTGACTATATCAAAAACACCATCTTCGCCCAAAGTGTAAACATATATAGAATGAGTTGGAGAACCAATAGAAACTACGATTGATGTACCGTCGTTGGTAATACAACGTGCTGCGCAATAGGCATTTTCGGCAACTCCTTCTGGCAAAGGAAGGAGTTCGTAACCACCTTGTTCGGTCCAAATAGCAGCGCGTTTTTTATGTTCAACTGCCAATTGTCCCAAATCGTTGATGTCCCACACCCAGCATCCGCCATCGTCCAATTGGTCGCCTTGTAGTGCCAATTTGAACCCTGTTGATGCATTGTAATAAAAGGCGATATCTTCATAATTGCCATAAGAATATACACCATTATGAGAAATGCCAGAATATGGGGCATCCATCACACTTGAAATAACTTGTGCATATGTGGCAAAAAACGAAAATGAAATAAGGCTTATTATTAAAAATATTTTTTTCATAATCCGATATATTTTAGTGTTTTACCACTTTTGTTGAGATACGTTGACCTTCTTTGTTTGCAACAAGGAAATATGTACCATTAGCAAGATTAGACAAGTCGATTGTTGATTCTACAACAGAATTTGAATAAACAACGCGTCCTGTAACGTCGAAGAGTTGCACATCAGTCAATGCATTAGAAAGATTCAACACACCAGTTGTTGGGTTTGGATATACCGACAAATCTTTCTCAAATACAACCTCGTTGGCTACTGGTCCGTCGAAACGTACAACTATGGTTTCATATTGCATATTGTCGCCGAAACCATTGTATTGCCAAGAAACAAAACCACCACCAAAATTAGAAAGAGTCGCTGTTCCCTCTGCTACTTGTAGACCATATGGAGTTTCATATGTCATATAATCTGCAAGATTGATAAGGTTGTTTGTGCGTTGCATTGTATATTCTGTGAGAGTTACAGATTTAGTAGGGTCTTCAACAGATGCTACATAAGTCCAAGAGAAATAGTCCATTGCACCTTGGATAGAGATAACACCATCGTTATTAACTGACAAGCAACCACCACCAGGACGACATGTGAATACATAAACAGTGTCTAATTCGAGGTCGATAACAGCTGGATATGTTTGACCTGTTTTTTCATACGAAATTTGAGCATTTGCATAACGACCATTACGTGAAAGACGCATACCTGAAAGACTACCTACTGCATTATAGTAGTAACCTGTAGCTGATGCGCGGAGAGTTGCTTCATAATCAACCCACAAAGCATCGTACTCTGCCCATGCTTTTTCGTATTCTTCTTGCCATTCGCCAGAATTAACATCATAGCCATCACCTTCGAATTGGAATTCGCCAGGATATACAGCATCTGTTTTACCACCTTTTACAATAAAGTCAAGGGCAACCCAACGGAGATTCCAGTTGCCATCTGCATCTTTTTCCCAAGAGAATGGCAATTCTTCGAGACCTGTGTCGATACGATAACGACCCATAATGCGAGTTGCATCGTCG
>JAZLEE010000235.1:0-4505 GCA_045615085.1 Candidatus Aphodosoma sp.
GAATATATGGGCTATTCGTTTTGGGATGTAAATGCCAAAGTGTCGCACCGTTTCTCTGATGCCGACCGTCTTTCGGCATCGTTTTATATGGGCGATGATTATATGTATTCGAATGTAACAGAGAAACTTAATACCTATTCTTCAAAGAGTAAAAAGAATTGGACTTGGGGTAATATCGTGTCGTCACTCAATTGGACTCACATCTATTCTCCTCAACTATTTTCTAATGCCATAGTCTCATACACTCGTTATCGTTTCCGCCTTGGTGTGACGCTTGACGAAAAAGATACCGACCCTAAGGATTATCTTGATTCTCATTATGATATGGACTACAATTCCAATATTGAAGATATCACAGCTCAATACAATTTTGACTATAAACCTCATCATGCCCATGACATAAAATTCGGTGCGCAATATACGTTCCATACCTTCAAACCTACTGTTACAAGTATCTATCAGCAGGCATTTGATACAATTAACACTAATAGTATGGATACCACCTATGGCGATGAGCCTACATATACTCACGAGGCTGCTCTCTATATTGAAGACAATTGGGATATTCACCGTCGCGTGCGTATGAATATAGGTTTGCGGGGTTCGATGTATGCCGTAGGTGGCAAAGTCTATCCAAGCCTTGAACCACGTGTAGGCTTGCGTCTTCTTTTGATGGACGACCTCTCGTTTAAGGCTTCGTATCAATATGTTACGCAATATCTCCACCTCTTGTCAACATCTAACGTAACACTTCCAATCGACCTCTGGGTGCCTGTTACGGCAAATATTCCTCCAATGCACAGTCATCAAGTGGCGGCTGGCT
This sequence comes from Candidatus Aphodosoma sp., assembly GCA_045615085.1. Classification (GTDB taxonomy): domain Bacteria; phylum Bacteroidota; class Bacteroidia; order Bacteroidales; family Paludibacteraceae; genus Aphodosoma. The sequence goes on from JAZLEE010000235.1 coordinate 824, forward strand.
TCTTCTATAATTTGCTAGGCAAAGTGGATTTTTCGGTCGAAGGTTACTACAAAACCATGGATAACGTATTGGAATACAAAGACGGAGCATCCTTTGTTTCATCTACTACAGGTTGGGAGGAGAAAGTTAATGTTGGTCGTGGATGGAGCTATGGTGTTGAGTTTCTTGCTCAGCGCACTATTGGTAAATTCACCGGCTGGGTAGGTTACACATGGAGTCGCACCGAACGTAAATTCGACCGTAAAGGTATGGAAATCAACAAAGGAGAAGTATTCCCTGCTCGTTACGACCGCACTCACGACTTATCCCTAACGCTACAATACCGACCTATTAAGTTAATCGACCTTTCGGCAACATTCATCTATGGCACAGGCGCATGTGGTACTCTTGCAACTCAAATAGCACCTAATGGAGAATCATTCATCACAAAACGCTACAACTACCGAATGCCCGATTATCATCGTCTCGACTTAGGTATCAACTTCCATTTCGACCGCCGAAAAGGTCGCTATGGCGAACATTTGTTGAATGTCAGTGTCTATAACGCATATAACCATCAAAATCCTTATTATGTGTATGTAGGTATTGATGAGAATAACAAGAATAAACCAGCGTTACGTCAAGTTTCGCTATTTCCTATCTTGCCTTCTATTAGTTACACTTTTAAATTTTAGTTTGTTATGAAACGATTAATTATATTTGCTATTATTTTAGGTGCAATATTTGTTTCTTGTGAAAAAGTAATTGAGTATAAAGGCGAAATCACCGAACCAATGTTGTATGTAGAAGCATTGTTGAATATTGAGCGTGATACACAATACGTTTTTGTAGGTGCAACAAAATTTTTTTTAGATGAAAGTTCTAATAAGAATGCGTTGCGAGATGCTGAGTGTTTTATACAACATAAAGATGGAGATTATCAAAAATTAGGATTTAGTGATGAATGGGATAGCTTCTTTTATATTACACCCGATTCCGTTTGTATTGGAGATACCTTTCGACTTATGGTAATACATCATAAATTTGATACTATTAGAGCCTCTTCTGTAGTTCCAGCACTCCTTGATATTTATGTCGATACTGTTAATTATGAAATTATTGATATGGGTGTAAATCTTATTGAGAGTAAGCAAATCACTACTTATATTGATAGTCCTTTGCGTGAAGAAAATCCTTCTGTTGGTGTATCAATGCATTTTATGGCTCTCATAGAATTTCCTTACCCAGAAATGGATATGTGGGATAATCCTACGGGAGTAACTTTATTAGATACAACAGAAAATTCTGCTTTTTGGTGTACAGACCCTATTATTGCAGATAATTCATTTGAAAAATATTTCAATCTATCAGGCGAATTTTCTGATAAATATAAATATCGTTATCATGAGTTGTTATTTACAACAGCAGATTTTTCTTCATGGCCTTATAAATTGGATGTTATATTGCCAAATAATGTTACAGCGTTTAATGATCCAAGTGATGAAGCTATAGGGGTTCGTTTAAATGTCGGAATGTATGCTAATGATTATTATAGTTATTTGCGTTCAAAATATGATAATGAACATAATCAAAATATGTTTGCTGAGCCAATGCAATTATATTCAAATATAGAAGGGGGAATAGGATTTTTTGGTATAAAGAAAGAATATCAATTGTTTTTTTGGTTCAAACGCTAATATATTTGACCTTATTGTATTATAAAAAATAGACATTAAACAAGTAACTTCTTCTATACCTCTTCATAGGATAACCCTACCCTCAAGCAAGGTTCAAGCAACCTATCTCGAAGAAGACTGACACATAGATAAACAAAAAATGCTGACTAACAAACTTGTTAATCAGCATTTTTTATATTTTTAAGTGATCCCGGCGGGATTCGAACCCACGACCCACAGCTTAGAAGGCTGTTGCTCTATCCAGCTGAGCTACGAGACCAACATACAAAAATCTGTAGTGTTTTGCGTATACGACCACACTAACATTTTACGGGTGCAAAGGTACGAATTTTTTCTGATATAGCAATAGATTTTTTATAAAAAATTTATTTGATATAAAAAGATATAAAATTGTTGTTGGTATTCAACTTTTTTAGTAACTTTGTACCTTGGTATATTAGAAGTTTAATTATCTAAATAAATATTTTGAATATGAAGATAAAATTTTGGGGAATGATGCTATTGCTCATGGCAATGGTGGCATGTGAAAGCGAGACTAATTATTCGCAATTGCTTAAAGCAGAGGAAGAATTGATAGAGGATTGGTTGACACGTAATGAAATTGTAGTGCTTGACGAATTTCCGGTTGACACTGTTTTTGGTGCCAATGAGATGTATCATTTCGAAGAAGGAATATATTTTCAGTTGATAGAAAAGGGCGTGGGTGATACGTTGCGCACTGGAGATAAGTTGGTTTTGCGTTATCGTCAGTCGACACTTGACGAGTTTCCGATGGTTGAGGATTATTGGACAACGCAAGATAGACCATATCCAAATGAAATTATATATGGCAGTTTGACAAATAGTTGCGAAGGTTGGCAAAAAGCATTTGAATTGATGAAAAAATCAGAGGCACATGCTCGCATCATAGTACCTTCGAAACTTGGACGTGACGATTCGGAAGTTATTCCGTATGTATATGAATTAAAGATTCGTAGAGTTCCAAAGTAATAATCTAACATCTAATATCTAATAATATGACACTTGTTAAATCTATTTCGGGTATTCGTGGCACTATAGGTGGCACTGTAGGCGAAGGACTTTCGCCTATCGACATTGTGAAATTTACGACTGGTTATGCTGAGTGGTTGAAGGAGTATCGAGGTAAGAAAGATTGTACTGTGGTGGTAGGTCGAGATGCTCGTTTGTCGGGTGCGATGGTGTCTAATATTGTTATAGGAACATTGATGGGATGTGGTTGTAATGTTGTGAACATAGGACTTGCGACAACTCCAACTACCGAACTTGCCGTTACAATGGAGGGTGCAGATGGAGGCATCATCCTTACCGCATCGCATAATCCGAAACAATGGAATGCACTCAAATTGCTTAACGAAAAAGGTGAATTCCTTGATAAAGAGCAGGGAGAGGCAATGCTACGTTTGGCTGAGAGTGATGAGGTAGTTTATACTGAAGTAGATACATTGGGATCGTATATAGAAAAGAGTGATTATACTCAACGTCATATAGATGCAGTGTTGAAATTGGAGTTGGTGGATGTTGAGGCTATTCGTGCTGCAGGATTCCGTGTGGCGGTAGATGCTGTCAACTCTGTCGGAGGTGTGGCAATACCAGCGCTGTTGAAAGCACTTGGAGTAGAGTGTGTTGAGGAGTTGAACTGCGAGCCAACAGGCCATTTTGCGCATAACCCAGAGCCACTACCAGAGCATTTGATCGAAATAGCAGAACATATTCGTAAAACAAAAGCCGATGTGGGATTTGTAGTTGACCCAGATGTTGACCGTTTGGCAATTGTATGCGAGAATGGAGAGATGTTTGGCGAGGAGTACACACTTGTGTCGATTGCCGATTATGTGTTGAGTCATACTCCAGGCAATACGGTTTCGAATCTTAGTTCGACACGAGCTTTGGCGGATATTACTGCTAAGCATGGCGGAACATATTCAGCATCGGCAGTAGGCGAGGTGAATGTAGTAGCAAAAATACGAGAAACAAATGCCGTGATT
>JAZLEE010000236.1:0-3162 GCA_045615085.1 Candidatus Aphodosoma sp.
ATGTTCATACTGTGCATGTGCTACCACATTGGAATTGGAGTGTTGGCGATACTGTCCCTGTAATGGTATATACTGATGCCAATGAAGGTGAGTTATTCATCAATGGCAAGAGTATGGGAAAGGTACGGAAATTGACAAAAGCAGAAACAGAAGCTGCCATCCAAGCAGGAGATCCTTTGGCATTGCAACGTCGCTACCGCTTGATATGGGATAATATTCCATTTGAAGCAGGTGAAATTAAAGTGGTTACTCCTTATGGTGAAGCTACTCGCGTAACAGCTGGCAAACCGCATCATATTGAGATGTATGTGGAAGATCTACCTGCAACAGACACCAAGCCACTTCACTTTGTCCGTGTGCGTGTATGCGATGTGAACGGTAATCTTTGTCCTCAAGCGAATAACCTGATTCACTTTACCACAAAAGGGGAGGGGACATTCCGAGCAGCAGCAAATGGCGATGCAGCAAACTTAGATTTATTCCACATGCCTAAGCATCATGCATTTTCGGGTGAATTGACCGTTATTGTAGAGGGCAATTGCGTGTTGACAGCTACGGCAAAAGGACTTAAAAAAGCGATAATATCAATACAATAATTATTTATACCATGACAATCGATCAACTAAAATCTGCCTACGAGGCAGCGTATCAAAAGCCAGCTACAGATATCTTTTTTGCTCCTGGACGTGTAAACCTGATAGGCGAACATACTGACTACAATGGTGGTTTTGTTTTTCCTTGTGCGTTAAGTTTTGGTACATATATTTTGCTTTCTAAAAATGAAGAACAGAAGATAAACTTCCGTTCATTGAATATGGAGGCTGTATATTCATTGGAACTTACTCAATTATCAGAACCATTGCCTAATAAAGCGTGGGCAAATTATCCTCTCGGCGTATTTGCTCAGTTTATTAAACGAGGAGTAGCTATTACGCAAGGCTATGACATCCTTTTCTGGGGAAATGTACCAGCAGGTGCAGGATTGAGCAGTAGTGCAGCGATGGAAGTAGTAACAGCTTATGCACTTAATGATTTGCTAGGTACGAACTATGGTCTAGCTGACTTAGCTAAGATTGGCCGTGCAGCAGAACATGAGTTTGCAGGTGTGATGTGTGGTATTATGGACCAATTTGCTTCGGCACATGGTAAAGTAGATCATGCAATCTATTTGAATTGTGATACATTAGAATATGATCTAGTACCTGTAAAATTAGATGGTATCAAGGTGGTTGTTACGAATACGCATTCGCCACACAAGCTAGATTCTGGTTCATTCAATGATCGTGTACGTCAGTGTCAATTAGCTGTTGAGCAAATTAATTCAGTTCGTCCAATTCAATATCTTGCAGAACTCTCACAGGTCGATTTTGACCAAGTAGAGCACGCAATAACTGACGAAGTAGCACATCGTCGTGCTCGTCACGTGGTTGGCGAGGTACAACGTACAAAAGATGCTGTTGAAGCTTTAAAGAATGGTGATATTGTAAAATTTGGTCAATTGATGAATCAAAGTCATGTCTCTTTACGAGATGATTATGAGGTAACTGGTCCTCAATTGGATGCTTTGGCTGAAGCAGCCTGGAAGATTGATGGTGTATTAGGTAGCCGTATGACAGGTGGAGGCTTTGGAGGCTGCACTGTTTCACTTGTACGCGAAGAAACTATCCCTGCATTTATAGAGAAAGTAGGAGCAGAATATACGGAAAAAACGGGGCTCACAGCAGATTTCTATATAGCAGAAATCGGCGATGGAGCGCACCGAATCAGTTAAATATAAATATTTGATAATAAATTCAATCCGCTACAGCTTTTATCGCTAGTAGCGGATTGTTTTTATAGATAAGGGTTATACATTTTTTCGTGAGCAATGTTCGTTGGATAGCCGTGTCCGGGATATACTTGTGTGTTTTCAGGAAGGGTAATAAGTTTTTTTAGCGATCGAATTAATATTCCCATATCGCCGCCAGGTAGGTCGGTTCGACCAATAGATTCTTGAAATAAAGTGTCTCCTGTAAAGAGTATTTTCTCTGTAGGGAGATAATAACATACCGCATCCTCTTTGTGACCAGGTGTGGTAATTACTTCAATCTTAAAATTCGTATCCAGAAGAGCTAACTCACCTTCAGTTGGCTGAATGATAGGTGTAAGATTATATTTTTTTTGTAAAAAATCTAGTCCACATATGTGATCCATATGTGTGTGGGTTATAAGTAGGGCTACAATATGCAGATTATTTTGTGCAATGTAGTTGGCGAATTGTTGCTGTTCACGTTCTTCATACATGCCAGCATCAATTACAATTGCTTTTCCGAATTCATCATGAAGTATATAGGTACATTCACGGTACGGATTAAAATAGAAAGTCTTGATAATCATGTGTTTAAAATAAATGTCCTTAACGATTAAGGACATTGTTGGACTATAATGGTAAATAAACCACAAATTTTTCTTTAAACCATTCGCCTTTAAAAATCTCTGAAATATCAGTTGTTTCTACATATTTTTGGAATGGTTGAATTTCACCTTGTAGATTTCCTCCCTTAAGCACCATCAATCCATTAGGCATTGCATTTTGATGATTATGGCTTACATTTTTGCGAATCAATTTAACAAGATCGGTTAGTGGCATAACTGCACGACTAATGACAAAGTCAAATTTCCCCTTTTCTACTTCAGCTCGCTCTTGAATACAGGTGACATTTGTCAATCCAATTGCTTTAGCAATCTCTGAAGCAACACGAATCTTTTTACCAATGCTATCAATGAGTGTGAAGTGGCACTCTGGAAATAATATTGCTAAAGGAATTCCAGGGAAACCACCACCAGTTCCTACATCAAGTAGAGTAGTGCCTGGTTGAAACGTAAGGACTTTAGCAATTGCTAGCGAGTGAAGGATATGGTGAGGAAATAGATTATCAATATCCTTCCTAGAGATGACATTGATTTTTGCATTCCAATCACGATACAATTCACCTAATGCTGTGAACTGCTGTATTTGCAGAGAAGTCAAGGAGAAATTCTCCTTGACCATCTCTACTCCTACTAAATCGTGGTTATTGATGTTTTCAGTAACCATAATTTTGTTTATCCTAAGTTTGTGAATACGTTTTGAACGTCTTCATCCTCCTCGATACGGTCGATGAGTTTTTGAACGCTCTCCAT
>JAZLEE010000237.1:0-14256 GCA_045615085.1 Candidatus Aphodosoma sp.
CAGGTTGCTGTATAGTATATTTAAAATTGCTGTTTGATTTTTGAGAATACACACTGAGAGTGTGTATTATTTTTTGAGCTGGATATTGACCGATTCTTCGTGAATAAGTTGATAAATTTGCTTGATTAGTTGGGTTGATAATCCAAGTTCGTCGGCAAGGTCAAGACGATTTTGGATTAGGTCGTTGTAACGCCCGGTTTGCACGATTGGCATATTGTGTTTGTGCTTGTAGTCGCCTATCTCGCGAGAGACTTGCATACGACGAGCGAGGGTCTCGATTAGGATTGTGTCGAGGGAGTCGATTTGACTGCGCAGTTCGGCAAGTTCATGATTGTTGGTTGTGCGTTGATGAACGACTAAACTTTGTGCAACGGTGGCAAATTCGGCAGGTGTGAGTTGCTGTTCGGCATCGCTAAGTGCCTGTGTTGGATTGGCGTGCACCTCTATCATGAGTCCATCGAAATCAAGGTCAAGGGCTTTTTGCGATAATGCTTGAATATGCTCTTTGGCGCCTCCTATATGCGATGGGTCGCAAATGATTGGTATTTTAGGAAATTGACGGTGAAGTTCGATTGGGATGTGCCACTGAGGGTCGTTGCGATAAGAGAGTGAATTGTAGATTGAAAATCCTCGGTGGATTGCCATGATGCGTTGAAGGCCTGCTTGTTGGAGACGTTTGATTGCCCCTATCCAAAGGTTTATATCTGGATTCATTGGGTTTTTGACCAAAACAAGCATGTCGTTGCTCGCACGAAGAACATCGGCAATCTCTTGAACGGCAAAAGGATTGGTGGTTGTGCGCGCACCTATCCACACAAAATCGAGACCAGCGGCTACGGCAAGGCGAGCATGCTCGGCATTGGCAATCTCGGTGCCAACTGCCATACCTGTATTGATTTTGACTTGATGCAACCATTGTAGTCCTATCTCACCTACGCCCTCAAATGTGCCAGGCTGAGTGCGAGGTTTCCATAGTCCCGCACGAAAATATTTTACGCCTTGAGCCGAAACGGCTTTGGCTGTAGATATGACTTGTTGCTCCGATTCGGCAGAACAAGGACCAGCTATAATTAATTCACAATTCATAATTCACAATTCATAATTAGCATCCTAGCTAGATTATTATGCAAAGTTACAAAAAAAAATGAGAACCGAAAAGTATTTTTCGATTCTCATTAAAGATTATTTTTAAATGCTTATCGCACAAACTTCTTTTAAGACTTATCGCACAAATTTTCCACTTGCGATGACTTGATTATCGTAAACAAATGTATAAACATAAATTTGACGATTATTTGGCAAATAGATAATTGTACCACCTTCATGAGGGAGACGAATGTCATCGTTAGGGTCAACAAGTCCTACGTTTTCGGTCATTATACAAGTACCATCAGTTGTATAAATCATCAATTTGACATTATCACGCAAAGATGATGCCTTGAAGTATCCATCACCCAATGCAGTCCATGTTACATCGTCGTAAGAAGGTGCATTGCCAGGATTGCGATCAGTAGTCATGAAGTTGATTATATATGTACCAATAGAACCATCTTCGGCTTCGACATAGATAATTGTTGGTTCGTTGACAAAACCATAAGTAACATCTACAATTTGAGAAGCTTCTGCTTTTTCGTATGACACCTCTGGGATAGAAGCTCCAGGGAAAAGCAAGTAAGTATATTCGTATTGAGTTGGAGAGAAGTTCTCGATAGAAACACCGTTCACTTTCAAATCGTTCAATAAAGTATTACTACTCAACAAGATTTCAAATTCTACGACATAAACATTTGTTGTAATGCCATCTTCGGCAGTAACCAAAACAACTATTTCGGTAGGGCTATTTTGCGAAACAACAACAGTTTGTGTAGGCAAAATTTGCTCGTATAACAAATCTTCGGCCGTAGGCAAAGAAGCTGTGTCTGTACCAATTGGGAATGTAACAACATACTCAAATACAAGAGAATCGAACTCAATAGCCTCAGGCATATCAGAAACAGCAAGAGATTTGAGATATGCATTGTCGCTCTTACGAACATCAAAATTAAGTTCGTACTCACTAATATTATAGCCATCATCAGAAGTTACAGTAATAATGGTTTTTCCACGAACAGAATCGCCAGAGATAACAATTGAAGAATAATCATCAACCATACCTTCCCACTTGATTTCAGGCAACACCTCTGTACCATATGGGAATAATATATTATAAATAAACTCTTCACTAGTAAATGATTTGTCTGCCTCAAATGAACGAGCATATGTAGTCAAAGGTTCTTCGCCAATAAAAATATTTGCAAGCAAAGCATTATCGCTCTTAATAGTTTTGAATGAAACACGATAAATCGATGTATTTATTCCATTTTCAGCTATTACTTCAAATATAGCAGTATCAGTTAACGCAATAGCAGGATGATAATTAATCGTTTGATTATTATCGGCTAATTCGTAAGTCAATACTGAAGGCGAAGTTGTTCCGTAAGGCAAAACTACCTCATACTCAAACACCTCGGCATCGAATGCATCTAATAATACACCATTACTATTAATAGCCTTCAAGAATGAATTTGGAGATTTTTCGATTTCGAACTTAACCATATAAGTTCGACGAGTTTCATCTTCGGCAGTTACAACAATAATACGTGCTAAATTATCATTAATCACATCTATGGTCTGATAAGCATCACCTGCTTCATATTCAACCAAAGGCAACTCTGTTGTACCATAAGGTAATGTAATAATATATTCCAACTTATTAGCATCAAACCCCTCAACAGGAGCACCACCAACAAAAATTGCTTTCAATGTATCAACACTTGACAATAATCGATTAAATGATACATAATATGTATTACTATAAGTTGTATCTTGCGCTACAACTTTAATTGCAGCTACATCTTTAATTGTTGCAGGCTCAAAATAATAAACAGTTTGAGAACTTTCTGATCTAGAAAAAGAAATATAAGGGACATCTTCTGATCCTACTGGAAGATCTACTACATATGTAAATTTATCAGAAGAGAAACCTTCAATAACAGCACCATCAACCTCAATAGATTTAAGTGTTGCATTTTTAGACATTATTTTCTCAAAACGAATGATATATTCATAATACAAACCTGTGCGTTGAGGAACAACTTTAAGAACCACTGTTCCATCCTCACGAATGATACGAGTGACTGTTTGATACTCATCTCCAGTATCCCAAGTTACAAGAGGATTTCCTTTCTCGACAGGTAATACAACAGTATAATCACGTACATCAGCCGCAAAACCATTCAACGAATCTCCATCAAGATAAATCATATTCAATTTATTGTTTTCTGATAACAACAAATTATAGTGAATACGATAATCACGTTTTGTAATACCATCAGGAGCAGTAACCGAAATCACAGTAGTACCATTCAAACCGCCAGAAGTAATAGAAATACTTTGACCATCAGCACCAGCAACAACTTTCAACATAGGCTCAACCACAGTACCTACAGGTAGATCGAAGAAATAATCATAAATTGTAGGAACAAAACCTTCGAGAGGTTGTCCATTGCTCAAAATCGATTCAATATTAGTCTCATCAGAAAGTAACCACTCAATATCAATATGATAAGTTCCAGATGAACCATCTTCGGCAGTTACAACAACATTGATACTATCCTCATGTTCTTTAGCCACCACAGTTTGGAATGCATCAGCAGTTTGCCAGCTTATATTTGGCAAATCTTCTCCTTTTGGCAATTTTATGTTATAGTAATAACGTTTTGGTTGGAAATTGTCGATAGTTTTATAATTCAATCGCAAATCATTCAAACGAACGTTTGAAGAGAGTTCTGACGAGAACTTCAATGTATATGTGCTCTCTACCCCAGCCTCAGATGTAACAGTAATATATGAATTGCCATCAATACCACCATTTTCAATCTCAATAGTTTGTCCATATTCACCCGCTGTAGCAGTAATATTAGGCATAACAGGTTGTTCCATCTTTGGAGATGCACTATGCAATTTAATATTATATTCTTTTACATCAGCCATATACACTGACGAAGAAGTATAACCATTACCATTTTCGCGCATTGCGACACCATCAAAGAATATACCTCCAAGCGCAGTTGATGTTTCTTTTGGTGTATTCATACGAACAACAGTAGTCACTTTTGTCTTATCCTCGCTCATAACATCGAACGCAAATATACGCTCATCATTTTCGCTTACAGAATAAGAAACAGAAATAGAGGCACCATCATCAAAAACTTTAGCATACACATGAGGGAATTCATCGCGAGCAGTCTCTACAGGATAATCAGTCAATGCAGGAGTAAATCCTTCAATTGGACGATAATCGTATGTAAGCGATTCAAGTGTAGCGTCATTACTTAAAGCGAAATCGTAAACAATACGATATACATTTTCGGCAGAAGCATCTGCACTCTTAACTTTTAACAAAATACTATCTGGAGTAATCACTTGAGTAATAATATCTGAAGATAATACTTTTTCATAATAAAGCGATTGCAAAGGCTCCTTGTCTGCATCATGCGCGTAATTATAATTATCCGACACAAAACCATCTAATTGGTATCCATTCAAATCGATAGTCGAAAGTTGTGCAGTTGATGCTACCATAGGACGTAGGAAATTAATTGTATAAACTCCTTTTGATGTACCATTCTGAGCTATAACATTCAATTTAGCAACATTATTATCAACGACTACATCTACCAATTGACCTTCAGACGTCTTTTCGAGATAGATATATGGAACAACTGCATCAATTGCCATATCCACGTTATAAGTAGTTGTTGCAGCATCGAATGCAAGAGTATAACCATCTAATGAAACATTAGCCAATGTAGTTACATCATCTTTAGATTCAATAAGATTTATTGTATATACTTGCTCTTCTCCATTTTCGGCTTTAACAGTAATCAAGAATTGTGAATTACCATTGAAAGCATAAGTAATTGTTTGATTATAGTTTGCTCCAACAACCTCTACGTTTGGCATTGTGCGAGTCAAATTTGCCATCACATATGTATATTCATACTTATCAGAAGCAAAACCATCTAACTCTACACCATTGACTTTAATAGTCTTCAATTGTTTATTGCTTGAAGCTGGACGAACGAACTTAATTTGATAGTTTTGTATTGTTCCATCTTCTGCCATAACCGAAATAGTAGCAACACGCTCACCATTAATATCATCACCCCAAACAATACGATGTTGTTGGTCTTGAACTTGTCCGACAACTGTAATTGATGGCAACACCATATTATCTGCATCAAGAACATACTCATACTCGAATACATTTGAATTAAATCCACTTAATGGTGCGCCGGCTACATTAATCTCTGACAATAAATTGTTATACCAGAAACGTGGATTACGAACATAAAGTTTAGATTCTGGCTCGTCTGTAAATGCACCCTCTTTAACCGATTTAGCATTTTCGCTACCTGCCGAGTTCAATGTTAAGTTGATTTGAGAGAAATACTCTATCGATGTATTAATATCTTGCGATGCAACTTGCCATTGATTTGCTCCATCAAACGATCCTTTGTACAAATGCTCTTCTGCATCATTAATTTTCAACAACATACGCCAGTTACTAATACCCGATGACGACACTGGTTTATAATCAACCAAAACTTTATTTGGTGTATTATAAAATGGAATACCACCAGAAACAGAAGATGTAGAACCATTACCTGTTTTCAATGTCATAGACATTGTACCAATTGTCATCATACCTGGAATTGCTCCATAAGGAGTACGGTCGTAAATAGTATTCAAAAGTACAGCATCTCCAGCTTGAATAACTTCATTACCTGTATAATAAGTACCCGTAATCAAGAAATATACACTTTCTGCAGCATCTGCAGGCACCATCCATCCAATTGGCTTAGCCGCATTATTATATTTTGCAGTGCCCCATTGCGAGAAGTTAGCATTTGGTATAACCATTGCTGGATAGTAGAAGTGTATCCAATAAGTATATTCTTCTTCATCATATTTTACAACAACTTTTGCTTTGTTTTGGTCGATAGTCTCTTCCAAAACCTCAACTCCATTAATAGCTACTACATCAATCATAGATGGAACTGCATCCACATTCATAATATATGTCATCGCACGAGCATCAAAACCAGGCACATCCACACCATCAATTTTAATTGATGTAACGATTGCTGGTTGTTGCAATACCCTATATTTCAAGTTATAAATAGTTTGATGCTCTACTCCATCGTTAGCAAACACAACAATACGAGTACCTCCTAGAATGCCTTTTGAAGTAATGAATGTACTTTGCTCAGAGAAATTTTTAGCCACTGAGATTTCTGGCAATTCAGTCGTTCCGTATGGCAACTCAACTTCATAGTCATAAACACCTTCTTGAACTATGATAGATGTCTCGCCTACACTAATCAACTTCAATTCGTTGACTTTACCACTACCAACTACGTTATAATTAATTGTATAAGTATTTACCGAACCATCTTCAGCAGTTACTTTAATAGTAGATTGTTGATAAAGATTACCTGCGTGATACTCTACGATTTGTTCAGTAAGTACTTTACCATTATCTTCGCCTAAATCCCACGCCAAAGTAGGAGCAACGGTTGTTCCATATGGCAAACTGATAGTATAATTGAATATATTTGCATCAAATGCAGGTATTTCTTGAGTGTTGTTATTAAAATTGTAGTAAATAGCACTCAAAGTAGCCACAGAAGACTTGCGAGTTGTGAAATTCACAGTATATGTTTGTTGTGAAACACCATCCTCGGCAGTTACCACAATTGTAGTCGCTCCATTCACACCACCATAAGTCATCTCAATTGTTTGATTTGGCAACATTACAATTGGATTCAACACTGGTTCTACAATTGTACGCCATGGAAGCTCTACATTGTAAACATATTTGTCATACTTAAATCCATTGATAGTAATAAACTCATGATTTTCTGTATCCCAAATTTGCAAATCTTGCAATTGAGCAATATTGGTTTTAGCAAAATTGTAACGAATTACATACTTACGTTGAGAACCATCTTCTGCTATAACAAGCACTTCTGCGCCATTCAAACCGGCATCTGCAAAAGCTACCTTTTGTTTACTTTCTTCCACAACATAAGTGATAGCTGGAGCTGCAACACCCTCAATCCAATCTACATAAACTGTATCATTTGTTGCAAAATCAGCAGCCGTAAATTCTTTTACATAATCTAATGCTCGTTGCGTCAAAACTATTTTTTGCAAATTAGTATTAGACGATAGGTCAAATGCAAAATTAATAGTATAAGTAGTTGTATTAGTTGCATCTTCTGACACTACAATAAGTTTAGCTTCACCCTCAAGAGCTGGAGCAATAAGTGTTACATTTTGATTATCATCACCTTTTGTGTATGTAATAGCAGGAAGCGATGTTATTTCGTCAGACAAAACATAAGTATAATCAAATTTATTTGCCTCCAAAATAGAAACACCACCTACTTTAATATCAGCCAAAGTTGCAACAGATGATTCGATACGTTCAAAAGTAACATTATAAATTGTAGCAGTACCATTTTCGGCTCTTACAATAAGTTTTGTATCGCCAGTAATAGCATTTGTTTCGACTATTACAGACTGTTTTTCATCTCCTTGTACATAGGTAACAGTTGGAATGGATCCATCGGCAATTTGCAAGTTGTAATTTATCGAATCTGGATTCCAACCTATAATTTGCTCTCCATTAACTAAAAGACTTGCTAATTTAGAATTAGCCGATTGAGGGTAGTTTACATTGATCGTATAAACATTTTTACTACCAGACTCTGGAGTAACCTCGATACGCACAGTACCAGTGACGCGTGGAACTGCAATAGAAATATTCTGACCTACTTCTTTATCTACAGTAATTTCAGGACATTCTGTTACAGCCGATGTCAACACATAATCATAATTCAATTTTTCTCTCTCGAAATCTGCCAAAGCTACGCCTCCAACATAAATCATCTTCAAGAATGCATTTTCTGATTTTTCAACACTAAATGCAATTGTATATATACGAGTTGTACCATCTTCAGCTTTTACAAGAATTTGAGTTACACCATTAACGCCTCCACGTGTAACCGACACATTCTGAGCATCATCGCCTTTAGTATAAGAAATTTCTGGTAACGCAGTAGTGCCAGCAGGTAATACAAAAATATAATCTATTGTATCTGAATTAAAATTAGGAATAGACACACCACCTATTTTAATGTCAGAAAGATTCACATTGTTATTAGTCTCTACTTTGAAGATAAGAGAATAAACAGTAACATCGCCTGTTTGGGCTTTAACAGTAATTTTAGTTTCGCCATTCACACCACCCTCAGCAAGACGAATAGTTTGAGAGGCATCACCTAGAACCCAAGTGATTTCAGGCAATTTTGTTGTTCCTCGAGGAAGTGATACATTATAAATAGTAACGTCAGAAGCAAAACCTTCAAGCAACTGACCACCAAGCATAATAGCATTAAGCTTAGAATTTGAAGATTTAACTACTACAAACTCAATAGTATATGTTGTAACATCTCCATTCTGAGCTTTAACCACAATACGTGTCGTACCGGTCAAACCACCTTCTGTAAGAGTTACAGTTTGATATTCATCACCTTGCACATAAGTGATTTTAGGTGCAACTGTAGTACCTTGAGGCAATTCTACTTTATAAGTAGTGTTTGCAGGATCAAAACCTTCGATAGAAACGCCATCAAGTTGAATATCATTCAACGTAGAGATAGACGATTGAGCAATAACAAATTTTATACGATAAATTGTTTGTGCTCCCGATTGTGATTTAACGATAATTTTTATTTCTGAGTTTTCGGTTACTACAGAAACTTGTTGATATTCATCACCTCTCTCATAAGCTACAACTGGCAATCCTGTTGTTCCAATAGGCAAATTAACTGTATAATTCAACAACTCTGAATTAAACCCATCTATCAACTTACCATCAAGAGTAATCGCCGCCAATTTACTATTTGTCGACTCCGTAACAACAAATTTAATTTTATAAGTACGTGTATTTGTCGTTCCTTTTGGTGTAACTTTAATATCAATACCACCTTCAATTCCTTTATTTTCCACAACTATATCATGATATTCTGGATATGCAGTTGTATATTCTACTGTTGGAGTCTCGGCAGTACCCAAAGGAAGTTCTATAGTATAATTGTTTTTAGTTGGGTTAAAACCTGATATTGTTTTACCATCCAAACGTATATCTGTCAAAGTATTGTCAGTCAATACTCCCACTGAGAATGTAATAGAATATTCGGTTTTAGAAGTACCATCAGGAGCTGTAGTTGTAATTTTCACAGTGCCTGGGAATGTTGATGGCACCGAAACATCAGCTTTTTGATCTGCTTCGGCAAAAACTGGTTCAATAGTAGGATAAGTTGTTGTACCAAAAGGTAATTCTACATTATAAGATTTAATATTTGTATTAAATCCTACAATAGAAAGGCCATCAATCAAAATATCGCCAAGATTTGGATTCGACGACTGAGCCGCCGCAAATGTAATATTATATGTTGACGTAGAAGAACCATCCTCTGCAGTAACGGTTATTGTTGTGACTTCACCTATAGCACACTTATTAATTGTATATTCCGATGCATCAAGAAAACGACCACTACGTTTCAACGTAATTTCTCCTACAGAGGTAGCCGATTTACCCATCGAGCATGTATAATCAAATTGACCTGACACACACGACAATTTCTTACGTCCATCAATATAAAGTTCATCAATCCCAGAAGAATAAATCAAACGAACATCATCCGCCCAAATCGTAGCACCTTTCTCCACATCTTTTGCTCGCTTATTAGGATAATTTGCCGCCGAAATAATCATATTACATTTTTCAGGTCTGTCATTAGTGAGATATTTAATTGGTATTTTAATCTCTGTCCATTCCGTAAATGTCTCTTTGCTACGCCACATAGCCTCTGCCACTTGCGTCGCTTGCACTGCTGTGCCACAAGCATTAGCATCTACCAATTGTCGAATATCCGACTCCTCATCATAGTGCGTTGTTGAAGAACATCCATCACCTTTATTCTTATAACTATCTGCTCTCGATGTTCCCTTCCACGAATAAAACACAATATGAGCAAACTCATTACCACTCGACACACGCTTAATCCACACCGCAACCGTATCCGGACGATATGTAAATTGCATACCTCCATCCGTACCTGCCGTAGCCGAATTTGTACTCAATCCCTCAATATAACTCCATGGCTTACCCAATGTAACCCACGACGGTGATGTTTCTGTAATACCAGCAGCACCAACCTCAGTATTTATTGCTTTAGCACAATACGTTCCACTATGAGCATTCCCATCCGGAAAAACCATATTAGCCCCAGCTGTGACACCCACCACAGTTTTCTTAATGTTAGACGTATTCCAATTCACAGGACGCTGACCATCCTCCCATTGATTCAAAGCATCATACTCCCAATTCTCAAAACTCGAATTAGGCAATTGTTGCGCTTGTAGCATTGAAATCTGACAACAAATCGTCAAAAACAACAAAGTAATAATAAGTAAAAATCTTCTTTTCATATTCTTTTTTTAAAATTATACATTTCATATTCAAAGTCTTAGCATCCTACGATACTACAAACCAAAAAACTTAGCAAAGTTACAAAAAATCACCCACTCTACACACCTTATATATACACGTTATAACCGAATGGTCGTATTTGCCTACTGAATGGTAATACAACAATATTTTCACCACCCTCACACCCCCTCTTAAACACAATAAATCATATCAAAAAACACAACAAAAATTAGCAATAATACCTATTTTCTCAAAATAAAAAAATATCATCACAAAAACACCAAAATTGTTGTATATTCACTATTTTTATCGTAACTTTGCAATAAGTTTTATCTATCCAAAACGACTATATTATTAAATATGAAAAAATTACTACTCTTTACTATTTTTACCGCCATTTCTAATCTTTTAATGGCACAAACCGAATGCTCTACAATTGCCGAAATACGCAATTTAGAAAATGGTAGCAATGTGAAATACACCGGTTTAGCTACTACAACATTCTATGGTGTAGGAGGCATTTTGATTCAAGACGAAACAGGAGCCTTGTATGTAAAAAATGCTCAACTTGCCGAGTCTGGTTCTTCGTCTGTCAGAACAAATATGCAAATCACATCGATATCTGGTACTTTCAAGAAATCAACTGCCGAAGAAATGTCACATATCGAAGTCGCAAATCGTGCTGTAACCTCAATTGAAATCAAAAATCAAGAGGCTACATTCACCATCGCAGACGTAGCTACTGCCGACTTTCTTGCCAACCCACAATCATTTGAATGCCAACCTATTCGCCTTAGCAATGTCGACGTAAAAAGCACAGGATGGGCATACTATATTAGCAACAATACAACCGACGTAGCACTCGTGGCTGGTTGGGGTGTCACTATCCCTGCTCGTGGCACTTTCGAAGGCTATTATGGCAACGACGGCACCCAAGGTTTCATCGTTCAATCTACTACTGCCCAAGCATTTGCTACAATCATCAATATCAAAGAAGCATACGAAACTGTTGCACCTAACTCACTCGAAATCATCGAACCAATGATAGTGAGCCACATACGCACAAATGCCGACAACTCAGCCGACGTGTATGTCCAACAAACCGACCAATACATGACCACTTGCGGCATCCGCTTGCACATCGAACAATACAATCTCAACATCGCTGCAGGCGACTCTATCTCTGGCGTGACAGGTCTCTTCACTGCATACACCGACGGCAAAGGCTCTACATTCAACATCACTGCCGACGATGCACAAAACATAAAAATCATCTCATCCAACAACACAATCGAAACAACCCTCATAGACGACCTCGAATACATAATGGGCGACGGCGTGCGCAACTACGAATCTCTTCTCGTTGTCACACCTAAAGGCACTATCTCTAAAGACAACGACACATACTACCTCACTGCCGCAGGCAAAAAAATCACTTTAACTGGCTCCGACTTCTCTAAATTCGAAGGCCAAAACGTCGCAATCATTGGCATCGTAGATGCAGGACACATCAATCCTGGCAAAACCACACTCATCACTCGTGGCGAACAAGACATATTAGCAACAAGCTATGCATTCGACAACATTGCCGCAATGAAAGCACAAGGCGAACCTCTTGCCACAGGCATCACATATTCGCTACGCAACAATGTAGTAGTCACTCACATCCACTCTTGGCGAGTAGAAGAACTCACCATCTACGGACTCTTCGTGCAAGACCACACTGCCGGTCTCTATATCGAAACACAATCAAAACCTAACGTCGCAGCTGGCGACTCTATCAGAGGCATTGTAGGCTCATATCACGGATATATCGCACAAAAAACTGGTGCAAACTTCACTGTCATCTCAAGCAACAACCTCGACAAAATCACATACGACGAAGTCACAATGGCAGCCTTGAATGCCGACCCAGATAAATACGCAAGTCGCGTAGTAAAATTGATAAATGTTGGTCATGGCACTCGCAAAGTCAACAACTACGGACAAGAGACAACTCAAAAATACCTCTACCAAGGTTGCGACACAATGGTCTACGACATTTGGGACTACGACTTATACGAATACAACAACATCATAGGCGTATTCGATTATGGCAGCTATCAACCATTCAGCATCGTACCACTCAGCCAAACGCACATCAGCGAATATACAGGCACAAAAACAGATAATATCGAAAGCGACAACATCATCCGCATCGATGGCAATTGCGTGACTGCCGACTATGCAACTGCAATCACACTCTACAACATTAGCGGACAAATCATTGCTCGCACAAACGCCAACAGCATCAATATCAGCGACCTCAGCAAAGGCATCTACATTGCTATTGCCACCACAACAAACGGAAATGCTGTATTGAAGTTCACGAAATAATGTAAAATAATAAACTAATAAAAAAATAACAATCATGAAAAAGAATTTCTTCAAATCACTTGCTTGCATGATGGCATTTGTAGCAATGCCACTCGCAGCACAAGAAGTCACTCTCACAGCTCTAACTGCCGATGACGATGCAACAATCGCCGGCATGTCAAACAATGGCAAATGGGCAGTCGGTTATGCTTTCGACAATAGCGACAATGCAGCAACCAACATCAACGCATCTGTTTGGAATCTCGAAACAGGCGAGCGCACAGTGCTCACTCCATACGAAGAAGGCACATCTGAAGCAAACTGCATCAGCAACGATGGTACACTCGTAGGTGGTGCATATCTCGGCGAAGCAGCATACTACACCGATGGTGCTTGGCACGCATTGCCTAAAATGGAAGGTTACACAATGGGTACCGTCAAATCTTTAGCAATCACAGCCGAAGGCGACACTATCTTCGTAGGTTACATCTTGGATGGTGCCGATGGCAAAGCAGCCGAAGCAGTCAAATGGGTCAATGGCACAATCTCTTACGTCAACCCTGACAATTTCATCTACGACAAATTCGGCGAACCTGCAAACGTAAATACTTGCTGGGATATA
The DNA here is from genome assembly GCA_045615085.1 of Candidatus Aphodosoma sp. Taxonomy (GTDB): domain Bacteria; phylum Bacteroidota; class Bacteroidia; order Bacteroidales; family Paludibacteraceae; genus Aphodosoma. The sequence goes on from JAZLEE010000237.1 coordinate 13,584, forward strand.
TCAGAAGATGGCAACGTAATCCTCGGTAGCATGGAGTTCAACGCCAAACCTCACCAATCAGCATTCATTGCAAACGGCGACGACATCTATCTCATCGACACTGAAACCGAAAGCAACTACAACTTTAGCTTCATCTTTGCTCCAAAAATGAGTGCAAACGGCAAATATGTAGTAGGCTCATACCGCCACGTAATTTTCGAAGAAGGCAATGAATTTCCTACAACAGACATCTACCAACCTTGCCTTTTCGACACTGAAACTAAACGTCTACAAATGTTCGAATGCCCATTCGAAGCTGGCGCATACGATGTCGACAACAACGGACGCATCTACGTAAACAGCCCAGTAGAGACTAACCCAATCCGCCAAGCATACATCTATAAAGAAGGCGAATACGTAGAATTAGAGCGCATCCTTCGCCCTGCTGGCATCACTCAAGCTCAAATCGAAGAAGTAGCAGGCAACTACAACGAAGATGGCAACGACAATCTTGGAACTATCCTTGCAGTTAGCGCCGATGGTTTGACTATCCTAGGATGCGCAGGCGAATGCAAACGCTACAATTGGGTTGCTCGTCTCTCAAAATCACTCTACGAAATGGACGTCGAAGTAAGCAACACTCCTATCTCTTACGACAATCTTGCTGCATACTACAACAATGGCACAATCATCC
>JAZLEE010000238.1:0-7005 GCA_045615085.1 Candidatus Aphodosoma sp.
GTTGTCTCACGAGGATTCGAACCTCGACAGACAGAACCAAAACCTGTAGTGCTACCATTACACCATGAGACAATCATTTGCTTTATCTTTCAAAAGCGATGCAAAGTTACGACTTTTTGTTGAATTGTCCAAATGTTTTTGTAATTATTTTTTAACTTTTTTATAAGTTGTTGTTTTATAGTTATTTGGAATGTATATTTTTTGCTTTTTTATACTGAAATGGTATGCTTTATCCCTATATTTAGGCATTTTTGGAACGAAGATTGGACTATTTTTGGAGCGTTTTGAATGAAAGTAGGTGAATTGTTACGCAAATTGCGATAAAAATAAGTAATATTTTTAACCAAATTGGGTTGACAATATAGACGGAAAGTAGGATAGTTGCCCATAATGTAGATATGGAAGCTATTTTTGCACGGAGGGGGATGGCGCGGTGGATGAGGAAATTTTGTATGTAGGGTCCGAATACTTTATGGTTGAGTAGCCAATCGCGCCAGCCAGAGTTGGCTTTAAGGAATAGCCATGAAGCGAGTAGGAGGAAGGGTGTGGTAGGTAGCACTGGGAGGAACATGCCCAATGTGGCAAGTCCGATGCAGATGAATGCTATGATATTGAGGATGTATTTCATAAAACAGGGCTATCTGTGCTTTGATATAAAGTTATGTATGTTCACTATGATGGTTGCGAAAATAAAACGAGGAATAACGAGAAAGTACCATGCAACGCCAAGCATACAAAAAATAGCTGTATCTTCAATTAATGAGTGATTGACACAGATATGTAAATTGATGCGGTGAAGTTCTTCTTTGTCGGCGCCAGACTCTTCTATCTCTTGTGCCATAATGCCTGCGCCGTATGTGAGACCGACTATTTGTGCCACGAGCCAAAGGAATGCACTATTAGGTTGGAGTCCGCACAAACGCATGAGAGGTGCAAGTGGGCGGGCAATTTTATTGATTATACCATAACGCTTTAATAGGAATTGTCCATACATTAAGGCAGTGATTATTAGTATGATTTTGAAACAAAGAGACAAAGTATTAGTGAACCAATTTACTAATGTGCTTTGTATCGAAAGGGTCTGTTGTAGTTCTGTTTGAGAATTGCTACTTATAAATTGAGTGCCAAGTGATTCAGGAAGAATGATATTGAGTAGTATACCGCCGAGTATACTGAATGTTAGGCGAATAAGAAGTGTTTGCCAAAAGGGTGTGCCAGAGCGGCGTTGTACAGCACATTCGATAGGTAAGTTGTGAGTAATGAGGCACATTAACGCAAGTATAGTGATTTCGCGTAGAGACAACGGAAGTGTGGCGATAATGGCAATTGGTGCATAGAGGGGAAGAAAGAGTGACGAGAAATAGACTATAGCTGCATTACCTTGTAGTCCAATTAGACGAAAAAGAGGCGCAGTATAGACGGATATCCACTCAATTATACCATAAAAGTCGAGTAAAGTAACTACAAACGATACAGGTATTATTATTCGTATAATCCAGAGGGCTGTTTTTAGCGCATTACGTAGTATAGCAGTCATAAACTATTGTTATATAGGAAGATAGTTGGCGGTAAGGTTAGGCCTAAAAACAAGAAAGGGCAGCCCTCGCGGCTACCACAATCCTTTTTTAACCTTAAATCTAATACCATGAAAAACACGATACAAAGTTACAACTTTTTTATGAGATGACCAAATGTTTTAGGGTGATAATTTAAGGTTTAACTTTGTTTAACTATTTGAATTCCATGCCTAAATGATGCATTATGAATGCAAACATATCTGATGTTTCTTCTATTTGTTTGCTAATAGGTTTACCCGCTCCATGTCCTGCATTAGTTTCTATGCGGATTAGTTTAGGTGCATTGCCTGTGTTGGCTGCTTGTAGGGCTGCAGCATACTTGAATGAGTGGGCAGGTACAACGCGGTCGTCGTGGTCGGCTGTAGTGACAAGTATAGCTGGATATGGAGTGCCGTCGTTTTTGATGTTGTGTATAGGCGAATAATTGAGTAGGTAGCGGAACATTTCTTCGCTCTCTTCGCTTGTGCCATAGTCTGGTGCCCAGTTCCAACCGATTGTGAATTTGTGGTATTTGAGCATATCCATCACACCAACTTGAGGTATTGCAACTGTATATAGGTCTGGACGTTGGTTGGTAACAGCACCTACAAGGAGTCCACCATTCGAGCCTCCCATGATGGCTATATGTCCAACAGATGTATATTGTTCGGCAATCATATATTCGGACGCAGCAATGAAGTCGTCAAATACGTTTTGTTTTTGCATTTTAGTGCCAGCTAAGTGCCATTCTTCGCCATATTCTCCACCTCCACGTAGGTTGACAACAGCATAGATACCTCCATTTTCGACGAATGGAATGCGTGATGTAGAGAATGAAGGTGTTAGGCTAATATTGAAACCTCCATATCCGTAGAGGAGTACAGGGTTGTTGCCATCTTTTTTAATATCTTTTTTGTGGATGAGGAAGATAGGAATTTGAGTGCCGTCTTTTGATGCAAAGAATTGTTGTTCGACTGTAAAGTCTTCTGGATTAAACTTTAATTCTGGGGCAAGATAGAGGCTTGATTCGTTGTTTTCTATGTCGTAGCGGTAGATGCTTGCTGGATGGATATATGATGAGAATGTGTAGAAAATTTCGTTGTCATCTTTATCACCTGTGAAGCTCACACTACCGAGTGATGGGAGTTTAACTTCTTGGATTTTGTTGCCCTCAAAGTCATAAACGTATGCGTGGTCGGATGCATCTTCGGTGTAAGTTACGATAAAATGACCTGCTATTGCCTCGCATCCGTTGAGTGTGTTGTTGCTCTCTGCGATTACATCTTCCCAGTGTTCGCGACTTGGTTTGCTGATGTGGGTACGCATAATTTTATATTTAGGCGCATTGTCGTTTGTGAAAAAATAGAGGTAATCACCTATTTTTTTGATAAAATATTGTTCGTATTCATCGTTGCTTGCAATGACTGTGAAGTTTTTTTCGTCTGATTTCAAGTTTTTGAAGAATAATCTATTGCCATTGTTTGCTCCTGATTCATAAACAAACATTACTTCCTCATCGTCGCTTACAGAGCAAGAGTAGAAGCGACGAGGGTATTCTGGATTTTGATAGATAAGAATATCTTCTGATTGTGGAGTGCCAAGTTGGTGGTAATAGATTTTGTGGTTCTCGTTGACGTTAGAGAACTCTTTTCCTGCTTCTGGAGCATCGTATGCGCTATAGAAGAAACCATTGCCATACCATTGTGCATTTGAGAATTTTGCCCATATGATGTGGTCAGCAATATGTTGGCGAGTCTTTAGGTCGATAACGAAAATCTCTTTCCAGTCGCTACCTTTGCGTGAAATGGTGTAGGCGAGATATTTTCCATTGTTAGAGAAACTAATTTTGTCTAAGGCTACAGTCCCATCCTCCGAAAGTGTATTTGGGTCGAGGAGCACTTCAGCAGTAGCATCAAGGGCTTCTTTGGTATAGAGTACGCTTTGATTTTGTAGACCGTTGTTTTTGAAAAAGTAGTATTTGCCGTGTTTTTTGCTTGGAGCACCAATTTTTTCGTAATTGATGAGTTCAGTCAAACGATTGTTGAGTTTTTGGCGGAATGGGATTTGAGATAAGTGTTTGAATGTTATCTCATTTTCTGCTTTGACCCATGCTGCAACTTCGGCAGTGGTGTCGTTTTCCATCCAAGAATATGGGTCGTGAATCTCTGTACCGAAGTAGGTGTCTACTGTGTTAGCTTTTCGGGCCTCAGGGTAGGTGTAGGTTTGTTGTTTAGATGTACAACACGTGAGTGTTAGAGCTAATCCAAGCATAAATGGGAATAGTTTTTTTGTTTTCATAGTGAATTTAGTATTAGTTAGATTGAGTTGCAAAGATACAAAAAATATAGCACAAACAAATATTGAATATTAAATATATTGTTATAAAAAAAAACTGAGCCAACTTGTTGACTCAGTTTTCTATAATTTGTGAGGTTAATTAACGTTTGATACCATTACGTTCGAGCATAGCGTCGATTGTTGGTTCTTGACCACGGAAACGGATGTAAAGTTGCATTGGGTGTTCAGTACCACCACGGCTCAATACATTGTCGAGGAATGATTTAGCAGTTTCGCGGTCGAAGATGCCTTTTTCTTTGAAGAGTGCAGATGCATCAGCATCGAGTTGTTCTGCCCATTTGTATGAGTAGTAACCAGCAGCATAACCACCTGAGAAGATGTGGTTGAATGTTACGCAACGACCAGTACCTTCAACTGTTGGGAGGAAGTTTGTTGGAGCTGTTGATGTGCGTTCTACTTCGCATGGGTCACCGTTGAATGGTTCAGTGATTGTATGGAATGCCATATCTTGCAAACCAAATGCTACTTGGCGGAGGCAGAGGTAACCGCAGTTGAAGTTAGATGCGTCAACGAGTTTTTGAATGAGTTCAGCAGGAATAGCTTCACCTGTTTGGTAGTGGCGTGCCCAACCATCGAGGAATTCTTTTTCTGTTGCCCAGTTTTCCATGATTTGTGATGGAAGTTCTACGAAATCGCGATATACATTTGTACCAGAAACAGAAAGATATGTACAGTTAGATACCATACCATGGATAGCATGACCAAATTCGTGGAGGAATGTTTCAACTTCGTCGAAAGTGAGAAGAGCAGGAGTGCTTTCAGTTGCGCGAGTGAAGTTCATTACGATAGTGATGTGTGGACGTGAGTCTGTGCCATCAGCATTGCGCCATTGACCTTTGTATTCTGTCATCCAAGCACCTGCACGTTTACCAGCGCGTGGGTGGAAGTCTGTGTAAAGAACTGCTACGTAGTTACCGTTTTCGTCAGTTACTTCGTATGCATCAACTTCTGGGTGATACACTGGAATATCTGTGTTTTTAGTGAAGTTGAGACCGTAGAGTTTAGTTGCCAAACCGAATACACCAGCTTTAACGCTTTCGAGTTCGAAGTATGGTTTTGTCATTTCGTCGTTAACGTCGAATTTAGCAGTTTGGAGTTTTTCTGCATAGTAGCTCCAGTCCCATGGCATGAGTTCGAAATCAGCACCTTGAGATTTAGCAAACTCTTGCATTTCTTTAACTTCGGCTTGAGTTGCAGGAGTATAAGCTTCGATGAGAGCGTTGAGAAGGTTTTCTACGTTCTCAGTTTTTTCTGCCATACGATTGCGAAGTGCATATTCAGCATAAGTTTTGCAACCGAAGAGGTTAGCGATAGCAAGACGAGTGTTGATGATTTCTTTGATGTTTTCTACGTTAGAGAATTCACCATCGAGGCATTGAGTGCTAAATGCACGCCAGATTTCTTCGCGAAGAGCGCGGTTGTCAGCATAAGTCAAAAGTGGAGAATAGCAAGTAGCTTTGAGATCGAGCAACCAACCTTCTTGACCTGCAGCTTTAGCGTTAGCAGCTGTCATTTCCATGAAGTAAGCAGGCATACCAGCAAGTTCAGCTTCGTCAGTTACAAGACGGCTATAAGCGTTAGTAGCTTTCAAAGAGTTTTGTTTGAAACGCATAGAAGCAAGGCTGAGTTTTTCAGAGAGTTGTTTGTAAGTCTCTTTGTCTTCAGCAGAGAGGTTTGCACCATTGTCAGCAAAACCTTTGAATGTGTTTTCGAGCAACATAGATTCTTCTGTGTTGAGGTTGAGAGTTTCGCGAACTTCATACACAGCTTTAACGCGTTCGAAAAGTTGTTCGTTGAGGTTGATTTCGTTAGAGTGAGCTTCGATGAGAGGCATTACTTCTAACATGATTTGAGCCATTTCCTCATTCGATTCAGCGCCATCGAGAGCGAAGAATACTGAAGCAACATGATTGAAGAGAGAACCTGAACGTTCGAGAGCAACGATAGTGTTTTCGAAAGTCGGAGCTTCAGGGTTGTTGATGATAGCTTCTACTTCAGCTTTGTGGTCAGCCATAGCTTTATCGAATGCTGGTTTGAAATGCTCGTTTTTGAGCAAATCGAAACGGAAAGTTCCGTGAGGAGCAGTAGATTCTACGAAGAATGGATTTTGCTCTGTTTGTTTACAACACATTGTGAGTGTCAAAATTAAAGTTAATAAAATACTTACTTTTTTCATAGTTATTTATTTTTAGTTAGTTGTTGATTATTTGCGTTGTTCCATCTCTTCTGCAGTTTTCACGCGGAAGCGATTTGGGTTTGGTCGAACGAATTCTTTTTGGATGTATTCAGATGAGTAACCAGGGCGAGTAACTTTATTAGGAATGCGTTTGTGATTGCCATCGAATTGACCACCTTTTTCGCCTTTAATAGCATCGTCGAGGAATTTAACCATAAGATATTCTCCAAGTTTACGCCAAGAGTTGATAGCTTTTTCAGCTTCGATTTGGCAGAATTGGTTGAGGAATGTGCGAACTTCTTTATTATTTCCTTCTTGGATGAGTTGTGCAATGTGTTGTTCTGCTTCTTGTACATCCATAAAGAATTCTTGTTCGAGTTTGCCTTGACGTTTTTTAACTTCAGGATAAAGCATAGAGTAGCGAGGATATACCATGCTAGCAACCCAGTTGTTAACCCAGAAAGCAGAAGTCCAAGAGAAATCGAGAATTGAGCCATTTTTTTCGCTCATAGATTCAGGAATTTCAGTGATGCAAGAGAAGATAGGTACGTATACGTTGCAAGTTGCATCATCAAGACCAAACCAAAGGATACCACCAGCTTCAGCAGGACGGTTTTCGTTCATTTGTGCGATGAAAGAGAAACCAGTTTGTTGAGTAGCAACAGGGCGTTCGTGGAAGTATTCTTTACCATTGTGTTTGTAGATGAGAGGAGTCATACGGTAAACAGAGTTGAATGGACCAGCACCAGCGCCTTTTGACATATCAAGTGGTGTACCTTCGTAGTGGTCGCGCATAGCGTCTTGAAGGTCTTTTACTGAGAGTTTGCGCTCTGGTTGAATCCAAAGAGGCATACGCTCTTTTGTGTCGCACATGATGTAAGAGAGATATTTGTCCATAGAGCGATCGTGGCGGCG
>JAZLEE010000239.1:0-4640 GCA_045615085.1 Candidatus Aphodosoma sp.
ATAAGCGAGAAGGAATTCTTGGAAATGATTTCGTAATTTTTTTTAGCTCCCACAGATTACACGGATTACACGGATAAATTTGATATATTTTTATCTCCCAGATTTTTAATTTTTTACAAGTAAAAAATTGATATGACAGAAAATGATATAACATATAGTATAATAGGTGGTATTTATAACGTTTATAATGGTTTAGGTCCAGGTTTATTAGAGTCAATCTATGAGGCAGCTTTGGTACATGAATTAAAAAAAAGAGGACTGAAAGTTGAAAAACAAGTGCCGTTGAAAATAGTTTATGATGATATTGTATTACCTATTGACTATAGAATAGATTTATTGGTAGAGGATACTGTTATAATAGAACTAAAATCTGTTGAGGTAATATCTGAAGTACATCACAAACAAATACTTACATATATGAAAATAGCAAATAAACCATTAGGTTTATTGGTGAATTTTAATACCTCTAACATTGCAAAATCAATTTTTCGTAAAATATTGTGAAAATCAAATCCGGATGGTACGCGCAGCGTAAGAATCTGTGAGATAAAATATGATATTAAGATAAAAATCTGAGCAATCTGTGTAATCTGTGGGAGATAAGATGTCACGAAATAAATTATAATTATGCTTAAACGAATAAGAGAATATTTTTTGAAACGCGAGGTGCGTAGATATGAGCGAAAGTCAAAATTCCGCTCGTGGGACGACATTCGCTCGGTGTTGCTTTTGTTTGAAAGCGACTATCAAGAAAAAAATAATGACACACGCGCATTTGTGAAAATGTTGCAATCGGAGGGGAAGAGGGTAGTGGCGTGTTGCTATGTGAACAAAAAGGTGGCCGAAACTGCTACGCTCGACAATTATATTGTGCTTGACCGCAAAACGACGAATTGGTTGGGCCGTCCGCTTGATGCTGTGGTGGGCGAACGATTGAAGGAGAAGTTTGATGTGGTGTTGGATATGACCGAAAATGATGTGTTGCCTTTGCAATATGTGTTGATATGGGCAAATAGCGATTTTCGCTGCGGTAGAAATCGTGGTGAAAATGGAAATACGCTATACGACTTTGTCATTGAAATGCCTGAGCATCCTATTGACCCTAAAACAAATACTCCGCGAATGGATTATGATTTTGTGGGGAATATGGGTTCGCAGATTATTAAATACCTCAAGTTAATTAGGAGTTAGAAGTGAGAAGTGAGAAGTTAGGAGTTATTCATCTGTGTGAAATAAGATTAATTGGTGAATTGTTATGAGGAATTTGTGGCTATTTGTGTTGATGGTGTGCTGCTGTGGCGCTAATGCACAGTTGCTCTACGAAATATCTGGTAACGGACTCTCAAAACCGAGTTATCTGTTCGGTACGCATCATATGGTGTCGGTAGAAATAACAAAGGAGATATCTGGTGTGTTTCGCGCATTCAACGATTGTAGTGCGGTGGTGGGCGAGTTTGTGGATGATAATCCCGAAGAGATGCAACGCATGATTTTGGCGGCATCGAAAATGGAACAGAGTATATTGGATTTGCTTGATGCCGACGATGTGGCATTAGTTGATTCGGCTTTGCAGGCCGAGATGGGTTTGTCGCTCAGCAATGTGCAATTTATGCGTCCGAATGTGATTGCGTTGATATATGAGATGACTATGTCGGAACGCTTGAATGTGAATAAATCGAATGATATGTCGATTGACTCTTACTTCCAAGTGGCTGCTGCTGAACTAGGCAAAGAGGTGTATGGCCTTGAAACCCTAGATATGCAATTAGATATGCTTTTGCGCTCGATACCTATCGAACGGCAGGCTGAAGTTCTTGTGGAGACTATTCGCAATAGCAAAAACATCAAAAAAGAGTACGAAGAGATTGAAAAATTATACAAAGAAGGGAATCTTGACAAGCTGTATGAGTTGCTGCTCACTGCCGAAGATATGACCGAGGCTGAGAAGTTTTTGCTCGTTGATGAACGCAATCGCGACTGGATGCCCAAACTTGAAGAATATATCAAAAAAGAGGCTTGCTTCGTGGCTGTAGGTGCTTTGCACTTACCCGGCAAAGACGGATTGCTGAACTTACTAAAAAAAGCTGGATATAAAATAAAAGCAGTTAAATGATGTTGGCAGACATGGTTTGACTATTGACTGTTGACCGTTGACTTTAGACTATAAGTTATGAACTTTACAAATAAATTGGTAGGAATGGGTGTGGCTTTGGTCACGCCATTCAAAGATGATATGAGTGTCGACTTTGAGGCACTTGAGCGCTTGGTGGAATTTCAGTTGCGCAATGGAACTGACTACCTCGTAGTGCTCGGTACAACGGGCGAAACGCCTACATTGAACGACGACGAAAAACGTGCTATCATCGACACAGTGGTGCGTGTAAATGCTGGTCGAGTGCCTATCGTGCTCGGTATCGGCGGCAACAACACTATGGGCGTGGTGGAACAAATACGTAAAACGGATTTCTCGAATATCGATGCTATTCTCAGTGTGTCGCCTTACTACAACAAACCTTCGCAAGAGGGTTTATATCAACACTATAAGACTATTGCCGAAAGCACTAGTATGCCTATTATTATATATAATGTACCTGGCAGAACGGGGGCTAATATCTCGGCTGAAACAACTCTTCGCTTAGCGCACGATTTCAGAAATATTGTGGCTATCAAAGAGGCTTCGGGTAATTTCAAACAAATTGACGATATTATCAAAAACAAACCTGATAATTTTATGGTTATCTCGGGTGATGATGGTATAACATTCCCTCTCATCACATTGGGGGCTGTTGGTGTTATCTCGGTGGTGGGTAATGCTTTTCCAAAAGAGTTCTCGCGTATGGTGCGCTTGGCTCTTAGAGGCGACCTCGAAGGTGCTCGTCGCATCCATTATAGTTTTGTGGAGATGATTGAACTATTGTTTGTTGATGGTAATCCTGCTGGTGTGAAGAGTGTATTGTCGTGCATGGGATTGATAAACAATGTATTGCGCCTACCTCTCGTACCAACCAAAACTACTACACTCGAGAAAATACAAGATGTGTTGAAGACACTTAGTTAGAGTTGATTATTAAGAATGCGTAAAATCCTTATTATTATATTGTGCACGTTGAGCTTAGGGTTGAATGCTCAATTGAACACCGACCGATTGACTTCTATCGGTCGTAATGCACTATATTTTGAGGATTATGTACTTTCGATTCAGTATTTTAATCAAGTTATCAAGGCTAAACCTTTTTTGATTGATCCATACTATTTTCGCGCTATTGCTAAAATTCAATTGGAAGACTATGTAGGCGCTGAAGCCGACCTTGATATTGTAATTGAACGTAACCCATTCATTCACATGGCTTATTATGCGCGTGGGTTTGCCTATAAACGTCAAGGCAAATGGGAGGATGCTATTGCTGATTTCAACCAAGCCCTTGTGCATGCGCCCGACAATGCTATATATATAATCAATCGCATTGAGGCATACGACGAAATGGAGCGTTATGACGAGGCGCTTGAGGATATCAATTTCCTCATCCGTCGTTCGCCCAAAGCTATTGAACTCCAATTCGAAAAGGGACGTTTGCAATTGATGAATAAAGACACATTGGGGGCTTTTGATACATTCGACCATCTAGTTAGTCTTGACAAACACAACCCTGAAACTTGGGGTGCACGCGCATTGCTCAATATCATTATGGAGCGCAGAGATGATGCTTTGGAAGATTATAATCAGTCGATTAAGTTGAAAACTCGTAATCCTAGTGCTTATATCAATCGTGGTATTCTCAATTATGAGAAACATCGCTATCGTCAGGCTTTGGCCGATTATGACAAGGCAATTGAATTGGACTCTACAAATGTGGGCGCTTTGTTTAACCGCGCACTCTTACGCAATGAGGTAGGGGATTACCATACTGCTATTATCGACCTCGATAAGATATTGAAGCTAAACCCTACGATGTCGGAAGCTATATACCAACGCGCTATTATAAAAGCTCATATCGGCAATAATCGCGAGGCTATTGAGGATTTTACGGATATCATCAAGCGTCACCCTAATTTTGTGCCTGCTCTATATGCTCGCGCCGAAATGTATGACAGACTTGGCGATACTAAAAAAGCATTCGTCGACCGCGATAATGCATATAAAATCAAAGAAAAATACCTTAATTCGCAAGATAAACCTGACAGTTTGAATACATCGGTCAAAGTGGCTATCGACGAAGAGTCTGTTATTAAAAGTATAGCCCAATTATTTAATTCTGAGGCTGGTGAAACTAACGACAAAGAGGGTATTCGTGGTTATGTGCAGAACCAAACTGTGGCTCTCACAAATATCCCTAACATTGTGCTTACATACTATCAAAAGCCAACAAACGACCTTCCGATTGAGCCATACAATCCAGAATTGTTGCAATTGCTCAATAAATCGCGGTCGTTGCGCGCTCCAGTATATTTGGTTTGTGACGAAATCAAACTCTCGGAAGGTATGATTGCTTATCATTTTGCTTCGATTGATGAGTTGTCGTCAATCATTGCAGGCAGAATGAATGAGGCCAATCTCTATTTGGCTCGAGCATACGATTATGCTTTGGTGCAAGATTTTACGTCGGCTATCGAGGACTTCTCAAAGGCTATATATATCGATG
>JAZLEE010000240.1:0-3461 GCA_045615085.1 Candidatus Aphodosoma sp.
TAGTCTTACTAAGGAGTTTCGCACTGTTAAAGGTCGTATCGTTCGCGATGGAGGTGGTGTTTTGCCCGATTCTGTTATCAAGGACGATGTGACGTACAACATCTCCCACTATATGTATCTCAAAAATCTCTATTTCAAATATGCCAACAAATATGTTGTAGCTCATCCAACTATCGCATCAGCAAGTGATTTTACTTTGACCGATGATGAATACAACGACTTTTGCCGTTTTGTCATCGAGTCAGGTTTTACATATCGACTCGAGAGCGAGAAGTATCTCCAAGACCTCAAAGAGATGGTCAAATACGAAGGCTACGACGACCTCACAAACGACCTATTTGAGCAACTAACAGCCAAACTTCAACCGAATGTAGAGGTTGATTTAACTCGTTTCCGCACCGATGTGCAACGTATGTTAGAGCAAGAAATCATCAAGCGCTACTACTACCAAAAAGGCGAAATAGAGTATAATTTACGTGCTGACAAATGGCTCAAAATAGCCATCGAATTAATCCAAAAAAACTAACAAAAAATACAATAACCCCCTCCCTGCCGTAAATATACTATAGAGCAACCTTCAAGCAACCTTTGCCCTACCTTTGCAACCACTACTAAAATACAATAAGTCCCCCTTAAAAGATATCGAATTTAACCTCAAATAAAAATATGAAACAATTAGAAGAATTATTTGTTAAATACAAACATTCTGCCCCTAAAAGCATCGAAGAACTACCATCTTCAGGTTCTAATCGTCGTTACTTCCGTCTCACAGCCGACGACGATTCTACCATCATTGGTGTTATGGGCACCTCTGTCGAAGAAAACATCGCGTTTGTCAAAATAGCTGAACATTTTCTCCGTAAAGGTCTTCCAGTACCAGAAGTATATGGTATGTCTGACGATCAACAATTCTATATCCAACAAGACCTTGGCGACAACATTCTCTTCAAAATGACCGAAAAAGGTCGCACTTGCGGTTCTTTCAACGAAGACGAACGCGAAATGTTGCGCAAAACAATGGCAAAACTTCCATCTCTCCAATTCCTTGGAGCCGATGGTCTCGATTTCTCTATCTGCTATCCACAACCTGAGTTCGACGAGCGAATGATATCATTCGACCTCAACTATTTCAAATATTGTTTCCTCAAGGCTACTGGTATCGAGTTCTCAGAAATCAAACTTGAGGACGACTTCCGTCGTATGAGCGACATCCTTATGCGTAGCACATCGGCAACATTCCTCTATCGCGATTTTCAATCTCGTAATGTAATGTTCCATAATGGCGAACCATACTTCATTGACTTCCAAGGTGGTCGCAAAGGTCCTATCTATTATGACGTTGCATCATTCGTATGGCAAGCCAAAGCCAACTATTCAGAAGAACTTCGTGAAGAACTTCTCAAAACCTATCTCGACGCGCTCCGTCAATATATGCCAGTCGACGAAGCCTATTTCCGTCAACAACTTCGTCACTTCGTTCTTTTCCGCACACTCCAAGTGCTTGGCGCATATGGTTTCCGTGGCTATTTCGAGAAGAAACCTCACTTCCTCCAATCCGTACCATTTGCTATCGACAATCTCCGCCGATTACTCAACGAACCATTCAAAGAATACCCATATCTCTCTAAAATTTTGACCGAACTCACACAAATGCGTCAATTCTCAGAGATGAACCCAGAGCGTAAACTCCAAGTCAAAATCTATAGTTTCGCCTATAAAAAAGGTATTCCTAACGATATGACTGGTAATGGTGGTGGTTATGTATTCGACTGTCGCGCTATCAACAACCCAGGCAAATACGAGCACTACAAACACTTCACTGGTCTCGACAAAGAGGTAATCCAATTTCTCGAAGACGATGGCGAAGTATTCAAATTCCTCGATAATGCCTACCAACTCGTTGATGCTCACGTTCAACGTTTCATCGAGCGCAAATTCACCAACCTCATGGTTAGCTTCGGTTGCACCGGAGGTCAACACCGCTCAGTCTATTGCGCTGAGCACCTCGCCGAGCATCTAAGCAAAAAATTCGATATCAAAATCAAAGTAATCCATCGTGAACAAAATATCGAAAAAGAACTATAAAACTAGATTACAGATAACAGATTATAGATAACAGATTACCGTTGTCTGTTGACTCACTCCTAACTTTTAACTCATAACTCCTAACTAAATAATATGTCCCCCGAAGGCGAAATACAAGCATTTATCTTTGCAGCAGGTCTAGGCACCCGTCTGCGTCCAATCACCGACACAATGCCTAAGGCATTAGTTCCAATTGCCGAACGTCCGCTCATCGAGCATGTCATCGAATCCTTACAATCTCAAGGTATTAACGACTTTATTGTCAATGTGCATCACCTTGCCGAGCAAGTGGAGGATTACCTTGCCGAACGTAGCGACTTTGGTTCGTTAGCAATTTCCGACGAACGCGACCTCTTGCGTGAAACAGGTGGAGCCATCAAGCATGCTCAACCTCTTTTCAATGGCAACCCTTTCATCGTGCATAATGTCGATATTATATCCAATGTCGACGTGCAAAACCTCTTGGCATTACATCGCGATGAGTCATTAGCAACACTTCTTGTTAGCGACCGCAAAACTCAGCGCTATCTACTTTTCAACGACGATATGCGTCTTGTTGGTTGGACTAATATTGCCACCGGCGAGGTTAAATCACCTTATTCTAATATTGATGTAGAAAAATGTAAGAAATTCGCATTTTCAGGTATCCATGTCATCGACCCACGTATTTGTGAATTGATGGTAAACTATCCCGATAAATTTTCTATAATAGATTTCTATCTTGACAAAGCACAAGAACAAGAAATTTATGGTGTAGTACAAGACAATCTTCGTATGATTGATGTTGGTAAACTCAACTCACTCGACGACGCAGAACTCCTCCTCGACGAACTCAAAGACTAGATAACAGATTACAAATAACGGAGTACAGATAACTGATAACAGAATTCTCAATTCTGAATTCTCAATTCTTCATTCCTCACTCCTCACTCCTCATTTCTCATTAATGATAGATACTCATTCTCATATATATGGACCCGAATACGCCGACGACCGTGCCGACGTCATTTCGCGTGCAATCGATGCTGGCGTGAGCAAAGTGCTCCTTGCCAATGTCGATACGTCCACTATTGTTCAAATGCTTGATTGTCATACACAATATCCCGATTTCACATCCATGGCAATGGGCCTCCATCCCACTAGTGTGAAAGAAGATTGGCAAGTCGAGTTGCGCAATGTCGAAGACGCACTGCGTAGCGGACAATCCTACAACGCCCTCGGCGAAGTAGGACTCGACCTCTATTGGGATCGAATATTCGAAGCCGAGCAAGAGCAAGTTCTTGAACAACAACTCGATTGGGCAATCTCGCTCGATTTGCCTGTGATATTGCATATTCGTAAAGCACATGCCGAAACATTCAAACTCCTCAATCGAT
>JAZLEE010000241.1:0-2030 GCA_045615085.1 Candidatus Aphodosoma sp.
GCGTTTGCTCGAATGTCAAGGTGTTGACACTTTGCTATTTATTTGGTTGACTCCCTACGGTTTTTCGTCCGATGTGGTAATGCAATTGTATCATAGTATTTTCAACAATCTTTCTGGTAAGCAGTTCTTTTCTGCTACTCACCGAATTGTGCTTGAAAGAGAGTCTTTAGAATGTACAGTTTTCAATTCTCAATTCTCAATTCTCAACTCTCAATTCTCAATTCTCAATTCTCAATTCTCAATTGATGAGCCAATTCGTTTAGAGATAAGCGAAGTTGATATTGCCGATTTCGAACTTATTAAGGCTTCCAATGTTGCTTGTCTCGATGCTGATAAATTGCAATATCCATTGCACTTGCGACGTTGGCAACAAGGCGATTGGTTTATCCCTTTCGGAATGAAGGGTCGCAAAAAGCTGAGTGATTTCTTTGTGGATCGAAAATTCTCTACAAGCGAAAAGGAACAACTTTGGTTACTCACTTCTGGCGATGATATTGTTTGGGTTGTTGGGCATCGAGTTGATGCTCGTTATGCTGTTACCGACAAAACAAAAAAAGTAAAAATATTTATTTTATGAAAAAGAATTTATTTTTGTTATTAATGCTTGTATGCTCATTGGTAGCATATTCTCAAAGCAAATTGTCTAACTACACACGTGCCTATTTGTTAGGTGCTGAGAACACTCGTCGTGAGGTTCAAGGCAATCGCGAGGCTTCGGTT
The DNA here is from genome assembly GCA_045615085.1 of Candidatus Aphodosoma sp. Lineage (GTDB taxonomy): Bacteria > Bacteroidota > Bacteroidia > Bacteroidales > Paludibacteraceae > Aphodosoma. The sequence continues at coordinate 721 of JAZLEE010000241.1, forward strand.
GTTTCTGCTTTCGTGCATTTCAATGATGCTATTGATATTGCTTTGTTAGAGAAGTATGGCGTATCTGTTGAGAGCCAATTCGAATCGTTGAAGGTGGTTACTGCCACTATTCCTGTTTCGCAACTCGAGGCTCTTGCCGAAGAAGATGCTATCTATTACATCGAAATGGCAACTCCTGTATATCCACAACTCGATGTGGCTCATGCCGAGAGTGGTGTTGACAAAATTCATATGGGCACCGACCAATCTACTCGTCCATATCTTGGTAGTAATGTGATTGTTGGTATCATCGATTATGGTTTCCAATATACCCACCCTGCCTTTATGAATAGCAATGCTTCAGCTTCTCGTATCGTGCGCGTGTGGGAACAAGAAACTTCAGGTGGCGTTTCTCCAAATGGCTACAATTATGGTCGTGAATATACCAATCTTACTGAATTAGCAAGTAGAAAATACGATTCACAAGTGGATAATATTGGTCACGGTATGCACGTGGCTGGTATTGCTACTGGCTCTAATAATCAATACAATTGCGGCTATAGCGGTGTTGCTCCTAATGCCGATGTTGTATTGGTTTCTTATCGTATGCAACAAGTTTCTACTTCGTTGGCTAATGCCGTTGAGTATATTTTCAAATATGCCGATGAGGTCGGTCGTCCTGCTGTAATCAATATGAGTTTGGGTCAACAATCTGGTCCTCACGATGGTACATCTACTCTCGATAAGATTTTGGATGAATTGCAAGGCGAAGGCAAAATTATCTGTGGTGCTGTGGGCAATGATGGTAAACGTAAAATCCACATGTCAAAAGTGTTTACTGAAGAAGATACTCTTGGTCGTTCAATAGTCGATTTCTATTTTAAATCATATCGTCAAACTACTGTTGATATGTGGGGCGAAGAGAATAATAATTTCGAAATCAAAGCGTTGGTGTATGATGCTGATAATGATGTTATTTTGTATCAATCAGATTATTTCTCTACAGCCGAAGCAGTTGGCAAATCTTTCTTTGGTTTGAAAAAAGACGAAAATGGCACTAACATTGTGCAAGTGAAATTCACTGTTACAACAGAGATTAGTCCTTTGAACCAAAAACCTCATATCATGTTCATCCCTAATGTGACAAAATTGCCAGAAGGTAATGTCTTTGTTGGTTTCGAATTGAAATCTAAAGATGCTGGTATGGTGCACGCTTGGGCAGATGGTCAATATGGTGGTTTGAGCAACAAAGAACTCGAAGGTTGGATCGATGGTGATAATCAATATACTGTAAATGAGATTGGTGGTACTGCTAAACGTGTTATCTCTGT
>JAZLEE010000242.1:0-6083 GCA_045615085.1 Candidatus Aphodosoma sp.
TCTTGTAGCAACAGAAAAACCATTTGCTAAAGCAGCTGTAGATGGTATCAAATCAATTGTAGAAGCTGCTGGTGGAGAAGTAGTTCTTCTCGAAAAATACACAGAAGTAGAACAATTCTATGCAGCAGTTGCTGATGTAGACGCTCTTATCGTTCGTTCTGACAAAGTTACTAAAGAAGTTATCGAACACGCTAAAAACCTCAAAATCGTTGTTCGCGCAGGTGCAGGTTTCGACAACCTCGACCTCGAAGCTTGTACAGCTCACAACGTAGTAGCTATGAATACTCCAGGTCAAAACTCTGACGCTGTAGCTGAATTGGCTCTCGGTATGATGGTTTACGCTGCTCGTGTACAATTCTCAGGTGCAACTGGTACTGAATTGAAAGGCAAAACTCTCGGTATCCACGCTTATGGTAACGTAGGTCTCCGTGTTGCTAAAATCGCTCAAGGTTTTGGTATGACTGTTCAAGCATTCGACCCATTCGTTCCTGCTGAAAAAATCGAAGCTGATGGCGTTAAAGCAGTTGCTTCTATCGACGAACTCTACTCAACTTCTGACTATATTTCATTGCACATCCCTGCAACTGAACAAACTAAAAAATCTATCAACTACGAACTCCTTAACAAAATGCCTAAAGGCGCAACTCTTGTTAACACTGCTCGTAAAGAAGTTATCGACGAAGAAGGTATCGCTAAATTGATGGAAGATCGCGCAGACTTCAAATATGTAACTGACGTTGCTCCATCTAACGCTGCTGAATTGGCTGAAAAATTCGGTGCTCGCTACTTCGGTACTCCTAAGAAAATGGGTGCTCAAACAGCTGAAGCTAACATCAACGCTGGTCTTGCTGCTGCTAACCAAATCGTTGGTTATATCAAAGAAGGTAACGAACGTTTCCGTTTGAACAAATAATAATATATCTCTTTGATTATATATGGTGGCGGACTATGTTTTTAGTTCGCCACTTTTTATTAATGTTTCTTTTAATATGGATTTTGATAGAATAGATATAATACGCAAATATACCAACTGGTTGAAACTCGAGAAAGGTTTGTCAGAAAATTCTAAGGATGCCTACCTACACGACCTCAATCTTTTGCTTGATTACCTTGATGCGCATAGCATCAATCCATTCGAGGTAAATCTCAACAATTTGATTGACTTTGTTATTGAATTGGGCGAACTCGGACTCTCTGCCACATCTCAGGGACGTGTAATATCTGGAGTAAAATCGTTCTATCGTTTCCTATTGTTTACCGATAAGATAGAAATTGACCCAACTCTCATGCTCGAAACTCCAAAGGTAGCTCGCAAATTGCCTGAAGTTCTCACTCTTAGCGAAATTGAGCGTATGGAGGACGTTATTGACCTATCTACTAACGAAGGACAACGCAACCTTGCTATTATTGAAGTATTGTATGGTTCTGGCCTACGTGTGAGCGAACTTATCAATCTTAAACTCAGTAATATGCATGTTGATGAAGGTTATATGTTGGTCGAAGGAAAGGGTAGCAAACAACGTCTCGTACCACTAAGCGAAGAGGCTATTAAGGAGATAGGTTTTTGGATGCAAGACCGCTGTCATCTACCTATTAAACCTGGCAATGAAGATTATCTATTCCTTAATCGTAGAGGGGCGAAACTCACGCGCGTAATGATACTCTATATTGTAAAGGATTTGGCCGAAAGAGCTGGTATAAAGAAGAACATCAGTCCTCACACATTCCGTCACTCTTTTGCGACACATTTGCTCGAGGGTGGTGCCAATCTACGAGCAATACAAATGATGCTTGGGCATGAAAATTTAGTAACAACAGAGATATATACTCATCTCGACCTTAATTATTTGCGTGAAGAGGTTATAAATCATCATCCACGAAATAATAAAAAAAGTTGAAAACTATTTAGTTTTCAACTTTTTTGTTATCATCTCTATTACATCGTTCATAATTTCTAGCCGAACGCCCCACGCGAGAGCAATGTATGTGAAACCTCCGATGCCGAGTTGCAATATTAATTGCATAGTGTCGCTCATTATTAATTTGTCTTCTATAGTTGATATCGTTGTACCCATTACTATAGCCAGAATTAGCGATGGTAGGATGTGAATAACTTGATCTGTAACATTGTACCCAATATGACGTTGTAGTTGAATGCTACTTACAACAAGAGTTGTATAGGAGGCAATCAAATAACCATATAGCATCACTTCTATATTACTATTTAGTATAAAGAGTAGTGCGATTATAAGACCATTGCGTAGAAATTCCATCGAAAAATATATACGAGGTTTGCCTATTGCATTGAAAATGTTGAGATTCAAACTGATAAATGGCATAGCAATACCTGCGAGTATCAATATTTTGAAATAAGGGAGCATAGGCATCCATTTGTCTGTGAGAATGACAGATATAAAATTTGGCACTATGCAATATAGACCAATCATTACAGGAAATGTGATAAATGCTGTTATACGCATAATCTTTTGTATATAAAGCATTTGTCGTTCTTTATCGTTGTTGAGCGATGAGAATACTGGGTAAGATACACCAGTGATGGTCGAAGTTATTACGTTGTATGGTATTTGATGAAATTTGAATGCTTGTCCGTAATATCCAAGGTCTTGAGCAGAGTAACGTGGACCGATAAAGAAGTTGTAGATATAGCGTGTGATAGTTGATATGAGGGAAGAAATGATAAGTAAAAAACTAAAAGAGAAAATCTCTTTTAATAAACCGAAATGAAAATCTAATGAAGGACGCCAACGACACAATCCCCATATAATAACCACTTTTACAACTAATTGAGATATTTGTTGCGCTGCAATAGCCCAATATCCAAAACCCGCCATCGCCATCCATACTGTTATGATAGCGCTTACTATCATACCTGTTAATTCGGCAATAGCAATCTCTTTGAATCTTAGGGCTTTGGTGAGTATGATATTTGGTATTATGAATAGTGAATTTATGATTATAGCCAAGAATATAACTCGCGCAAGATTTATAAGCGGAGGCATATTGAAATAGTCGGCTATCGTTGGAGCGGCAACAAATAGTATTGCATAGAAAACAAGACTTATAGCAACATTAAAGTAGAAGGCAGTTGAGTAGTCGGATTGAGTGTTGTTTTCGCGACGAACAAGGGCTGCTGTAAAACCACTTTCAACAAATAAATTACTTAGCATAGTAAACATTGCAAGTGCAGCAATATAACCAAAGTGGGTAGGGGTGAGCAGACGAGCTGTCACAATCCCTACCAACAATGCTATTACTTGATAACCGACTTTATTCAGTCCGTTCCAAATGAGCGATATAGTGGTTTGTTTTTTTAAATTCATATTTTTTTAACAGAAGTACAAAAAACATTGTTGTGGAGGAATAAGAGTAATATAGTTGTTAGGATGTTGTGTTTGCTCTTATATATTTTTAAGTACAAGCCCCAAATCATGATTAACAAAAGGGCTTGTACTTAATATGAGTTAATCTCCTTTGAAAGTTAGAACTTGCAGTTGAAGATTTACAACCTGCAAAGTTGGAAATTTGTACTTATGTTGAAATGTAATTATTTATTTGTCATAATATCAAGCACAAGGCGGTCAGTTGTCATCATACCGTCTTTACCGATTTTGGTCATGTTGCGGATTGATTGGTCAACCGAGTCGTCAATGATACCCTCGACTGCTGTTACCGATTTGTTTTCCATAGCCAACATCGCACACATCACAGCAGTAGATACGCCCGATGCAACTTTTAATGCGCATGACGGTTTAGCACCATCGCAAAGCATACCAGTGAGAGTAGCTGCCATATTTTTAACAGCATATTCTGCTTGTTCGTAAGTTCCGCCCATGAGGTAAGTGATACCACAAGCCGAACCTGTAGCAGCAACTACGCAACCACACAATGCGCATAGGCGACCGAGGCTTTGTTTGATATAGATAACAGTGAGGTGCGACAATGTGAGAGCACGAATCATTTGTTCTTCGGTAGCGTTGTGGTCTTCGGCATAAGTCACAACAGGCATAGTAGCCGAGATACCTTGGTTACCTGAGCCTGAGTTAGACATAGCTGCCATAGGACAACCTGCCATACGAGCATCGCAAGCTGCTGCAGTGCGCGAGAGAATGTGCATATATGTGTAGTCACCAAACATTTGGTATTTGTGCACCGAGTCGCGAATAGTGCGACCAACTTCATGACCAAAGTGGTTTTGTAATGATTCTTGAGAGAGGGCATCGTTCAACTCTTTAGTTTTGAGAATAAAACGAATGTCTTCTACAGGGGTGTTCATTGCAAAATCCCACACTTGGCGGAGTGTGAGTTGAGGGTCGGTATTGGTGTCGCCTTCAGTTGATGCACCAAGTTCTTGGTGGTGAAGTACTTCACCATTTGCTTCGAGGTGGATGAAGTTCGTGTGATTACTAGCAATGATAGCTACTGATTTTTTGTCGCCAGCCGAGCAAATGACTTCGATGTAGAGTTTTTCGTCGGTCTCTTTGAGAGAGATGTTGATACGACGTTCGTCGATATATTGTTTGCCGAGTTCTACAGCCTTAGGGTTGCAGTCACGGAGCACTTCGAGTTGATATTCGCTTTTGCCAATGAGAGCACCGAGTGCAACAGCAATTGGAAGTCCAATCATGCCACCAGTGCCAGGGATACCTACACCCATAGCATTTTTGATTATATTACCACTGAGTAGGAGCTCGATTTTCTCTGGTTTTTCACCAAGAAGTTCTGCCGCTTTGGCTGTGCAAAGTGCCACAGCAATAGGTTCAGTACATCCAATAGCAGGGATAACCTCGCGATTGATCAAGTCGATAATTTGTTGTTTCATAAGTATTTTTATTAAGTAATCGTTATTTATTCGTAAAATGCTAATAATCTGCAAAGATACAAAATAAAAAAGAAAAAATAGATAAAAACGTGTTATAATTATCAAAAACTTTTTATTTTTTATCTAATTTTCTGATTTATATCTTATTATGTCAAAAAAAAATATTAACTTTGCACAACTAAAACATATTTCGTTTAGTTAATATAGATGTATACCAATTATAATCAAATATTGCGTGAGCAGTTTGGTGCGAGAGTGCAAAAAATCTCAATTAATGCTGGATTTACCTGTCCTAATCGTAATGGTGTAAAGGGGTGGGGTGGTTGCACTTTTTGCAATAATCAAACTTTCTTTCCAGAATATTGTCAGCCTACTAAGTCGGTTGTGCAGCAGATGGAGGAGGGTATATATTTCTTTCGTCGCTACGAAGGGCAGATATATTTAGCATATTTTCAAGCTTATACTAATACTTATGCTCCGCTTGATGAGTTGCGCAAATTGTATGAACCTGTGTTGGAGATGGATAAGGTTGTGGGATTGGTTGTTGGCACTCGTCCCGACTGTGTGGATGAACGGATGCTTGATTATTTTGCCGAATTAGCAGAAAAGCATTATGTGATGCTTGAATATGGGGTAGAAAGTACGCTTGATAGAACGCTTGAACGAATTAATCGTGGGCATACGTATGTCGAAAGTGAATGGGCTATACGCGAGACTGCGAAGAGGGGTATTCATACAGGTGCACATATTATTCTTGGGTTGCCAGGCGAGTCGGATGAAGATTGTTTGTCGCATGCCGATAGATTGAACGAATTGCCTCTTGATATGTTGAAATTGCATCAGTTGCAGATTGTCAAGGGTACGACTTTGGCTAAGCAATGGATTGAGGATAAGTCAATTGTGAAACTTTATACGATGGATGAGTATATTGACCTTTGTGTGAGATTTCTCGAACGATTGAAACCTGAAATAGGTATAGAGCGATTTATTTCGCAAAGTCCGAAGGATATGCTTCTTGCGCCTGATTGGGGTGTAAAGAATTATGAATTTGTGGATAAGTTGAGAGCAAGACTACGAGCAATGAAAAAGTAGATTTGTGAAACAAATAATATAAAAAACAGCAATGCCACCAATCAAACTTGTTTGAAATTGGTGGCATTGTTGTTTATATATATATTATTCGGTACGAATAATACTTTTTCATTGCGTACTTGCCTTGCCGAACGTGAGACAAAGCTTGAGC
>JAZLEE010000243.1:0-1642 GCA_045615085.1 Candidatus Aphodosoma sp.
AAGCTAATGAAGGAAAAAAATTGACCATCGTGATTGATGGTATTGAGTATTTGCGTATACCAGTGAAGGCTCATGTTGTAATGCGCGAGGGTGACCTCGGCGAGGTGGTTGACAAATATACAAAAGATATTCGTCAAGAGGGCGATATTATCTTCTGTAGTGAAAAAATTGTGGCTATCACTCAAGGTCGTTCGTTCCACATCAATGATATCCACCCATCGTGGTTGGCTAAGTTTTTGGTGAAATTTGTATATAAATCACCTTACGGCATCGGTTTGGGTAGCCCTTACACTATGCAGTTGGCTATTGAGGATGTGGGTATTCCACGTATTATGCTCGGATGTTTGGCTGCTTTGGTGACCAAACCTTTCGGTGTGCGTGGTGCGTTCTACAAAGTGTGTGGTCCAAGAGCTTATGCGATTGATGGTCCATGCGAATATACATTGCCTCCATACAATCAATATGCTAAGATGGCGCCTAAAAATCCTGACAAGGTGGCTCGCCAAATGAAAGAGAAATTGGGCAATGAGTTCATCGTGTTGGATGCTAATGACTTGAATGTTGATATCCTTGGCAAATCAAGCAAATCATTGGATGACAATTTCTTGAAAGCTTTGTTCAAAGATAATCCTCTCGGTCAATCATCACAACAAACTCCGATTGCGATTGTGAGAAAAGCATAATAAGAATTGAGAATTGAGAAATTGAGAAATTGAAATTTACCTTCGGTATCAACTTTCATGTTTCAACTTTTACGTTTCAACTAAAGTTATGGATTTATTAAGTATTATTTGGGATGTTAATCCCGTGGCATTGTCGCACGGACCGCTCGAAATACGTTGGTATGGAGTGATTTATGCTCTTGGTTTTTTTGTTGCTATCAATATTATTGGTAAGACTTTTCAACATGATGGTGCACCTGAAGAGTGGTTAGATAAAGTATTTATTTACTTTATTTTGGCCGTAATTATTGGCTCACGCTTAGGACACGTATTTTTCTATGATTGGGCATATTACTCACAACACCCTGCAGAAATATTTATGGTATGGCGTGGTGGCTTAGCATCTCATGGTGGCGCAGCAGCAATGGTATTAACTGCGTGGTTGCTAACTAAATACATGACTAAAGTAAGCTTCTTTTGGCTAACCGACCGCGTGTTTGTGGGTTCTGCATTCGTTGCTTGCTTGATTCGTATCGGCAACTTAATGAACTCAGAAATTTATGGCGAACCGACAGATTTGCCATGGGGATTCGTGTTTGTTCGTGGTGCAGAACGATTTTATGATGACGCTGGCAATTTGCTAGCATGCCACCCTACTCAACTTTATGAATCATTAGCTTACCTTTTAGTATTCTTCCTATTATACTGGATGTATTGGAAAAAAGATGCAGGCAAATACAATGGTTTATTAACAGGCGTAGGTTTTTTAGGCATCTTTATTTCGAGACAAATTATTGAAATAATCAAAAATCCACAATCGGACTTTGAAGTAGAAATGACATATAACATGGGACAATGGTTGTCAGTGCCATTTATTATTTTTGGCGCAATACTTGTTGTGCGTGCATTAATAAAAGGTCCTGTGGAATATCACTTACCGAAAGTAGTAAGTAAAAAGTAGTAAGTCGTAAGACTATTTC
>JAZLEE010000244.1:0-6733 GCA_045615085.1 Candidatus Aphodosoma sp.
CACTCAACAGCAAGAAGATAGTCTCCACCGCGAGAATCGTCCACACCGAAGCCTTAAATCTGCCCACCACACCATCGTAGTGTTCAGTAGCCTTGTCGCGAGTCGAGCCCAACACCTTCAAGTACCACAACTCCCAAAACAGCATCGTGTATAACACAAATGCCGTTCCAACCAATCCATCAAGCACCTGTGTGAATATAAACCCACACACCATCAACAACCCCAACACCAACGACGGAACTTTTTTTAAATCACAATTCATAATTACATAAAATACAAATTATAGATATACCACCCCAATCCGATTGCCCGAGTTTCAATCGGAGTAGGATTTATATTAATTTTTTAGCTTTTTAAGCACAGCAAAGCCTTTTGGTTCCTTTTGGGCACAAAAGTAACCAAAATCTCATTGTATAAACTCCCCATTCAACATCACAGCCTCAACAATATCAGTTGTATATGCATAAGGGATAAAGTCGATAGAAGGGATTTTTTTAGTGATAAAGAGGTTAGCCTTTTTACCCACAGCAATCGAACCATGAGTTTGAGCCAAACCAAGAGCCGCCGCACCATTGATAGTAGTAGCGTTGATTGCTTGAGCAGGAGTCAATTTCATATTAATACAAGCAAGCGACATCACAAACTTCATATTACCCGATGGAGTCGAACCAGGGTTGTAGTCCGAAGCCAATGCCACAGGCAAACCAGCAGCAATCATATCCTTAGCATTCCCGTATGGCAAACCGAGGAAGAACGAAGTACCTGGCAAAATAGTAGGAATAGTATTCGAGTTGCGCAAGCATTCGATTTCAACCGCAGTCGTACGTTCGAGGTGGTCCACCGAGAGAGCATTATATTTCACACCCACTTGCACACCGCCCGACACATCAAGTTCGTTAGCATGGATTTTCGGACGCATACCATATTTAGCACCCACTTCAAGCATACGCGCAGTCTCTTCCACTGTGAAGAAACCCTTGTCGCAGAACACGTCGATAAAATCAGCCAATCCCTCTTCTGCCACAGCCGGAATCATCTCATTGCAAATCAAACCCACATACTCACCTTGACGACCTTTGTAAGCCGCTGGCACAGCATGTGCACCGAGGAAGTTAGCGCGGATAGTCAACGGAGTAGTCTCTTTCAATCTACGGATTACGCGAAGCATCTTCAATTCATCTTCAGTCGAAAGGCCATAACCACTCTTGATATCAGCCGCACCTGTACCGAAACCAATCATCTCATACACGCGTTCGAGCGCTTGTTCGTATAAGCCATCTTCCGACGTATCGTGCAAGCGTTTAGCCGAGTTAAGGATACCGCCGCCGCGTTTTGCTATCTCTTCGTAGCTCAAACCATTGATTTTATCAATAAATTCATGTTCACGACTACCTGCATACACAATATGAGTATGACCATCGCAGAATGCAGGCAGCACAAAACGACCTTCGGCGTCCACCACTTGGTCGGCAATTTCAGGGGCTTCCGACATAGGGCCAAATGCCTTAATCACATCATCCTCTACCAAGAGATAAGCATTCTCAATTTCAGGCAAAATACTCATAGCATCGCCTGCCACAAATGGACGAATTTCGCGCTCTACTTGCACCAATCGTCCAATATTTTCAATAAGTGTTGTCATGGTTGTATATTATTTAAAATTCAATTTGCAAATATAACTCTTTTTTTTCAGACTTACAAATAATTTACACCTCAAAAATCCAATTCCGCTCTACAGATACGGAGCCGTAGGACTTGTACCTCGAGCCTTAACCTCTTCTGGCGTACCAGTTGCAACTATTTCGCCACCTCTACGACCCGCCTCCGGACCAAGGTCGATAATATAATCGGCCTGACGAAGCACATCCAAATTATGCTCAATCACCACAACAGTATTGCCACGCGCCACAAGGCGTTGTAGCACATTCATCAGCACCTTAATATCCTCAAAATGAAGCCCCGTCGTCGGCTCATCAAGTATATACAACGTATGCCCCGTATCGCGTTTAGCAAGTTCGGTTGCAAGTTTTATGCGCTGACTCTCGCCACCTGATAATGTTGTCGAACTCTGCCCAAGATGAACATAACCAAGCCCCACATCCTGCAAAGTTTGCAATTTATGAACGAAAGTCGGCATATTTTCAAAGAATTCAACAGCCTGATTGATAGTCATATCAAGCACATCGGCAATAGATTTACCCTTGAATCTCACCTCAAGAGTCTCACGATTGTAGCGTTTACCGCCACAAGCCTCACATGGCACATAAACATCGGGCAAGAAGTTCATCTCTATCTTCTTCATACCATTCCCCGAGCACACCTCGCATCTACCGCCCTTAGCATTAAACGAAAAACGCCCAGGCTTATAACCACGTATCTTAGCCTCTGGCAACTCGGCAAAAAGATTACGTATGTCGTTGAATATACCCGTATATGTAACCGGATTCGAGCGTGGAGTTCTACCGATAGGTTCTTGATTCACTGTAACAATCTTATCTATATACTCAATACCCTCAATCGCATCATAAGGCAAAGGCTCTTCTTTGCTACGATAGAAGTGGCGTGTAAGAATAGGGCGCAACGTGCCATTGATGAGCGACGACTTACCACTGCCCGACACACCAGCAATGCACGTAAGTGTACCAAGAGGAATATCAAGAGTCACATTTTTGAGGTTATTCCCTCGAGCACCAATCAATCGCAAGTGATGACCATTCCCCTTGCGGCGTTCTGCAGGTATATCTATAGATGTTTTGCCCGAGAGGTAGCGCGCAGTGAGTGTATTCGTTTTGAGCATCTCTTTGAACGTACCTTGAAACACCACTTCACCACCAAGGCGACCTGCTCCAGGTCCCATATCTACGATATAGTCAGCAGCTCGCATCATATCCTCATCGTGCTCTACCACTATCACCGAATTACCCACATCGCGCAACTCCTTGAGCGAATTGATAAGGCGGATATTGTCGCGTTGATGCAGCCCAATACTTGGCTCATCTAATATATATAGCACATTGACAAGCTGACTACCAATCTGAGTAGCCAAACGAATACGCTGACTCTCACCGCCCGAAAGAGTGGCAGATGTGCGCGACAGCGATAGATACCCCAACCCCACATCGAGAAGGAATTTGAGACGTGTGCGAATCTCTTTTATTATTTCGGCACCAATTTGGCGTTGGCGCTCATCCATCAACTCATCGGCCGATTCGAGCCAAGCAAACAACTCGTCGAGTTGCATACTCGACAACTCAGCAATATTCTTGTCGGCAATACGAAAACTGAGAGCCTCCTTGTTCAACCGAGTACCATTGCAATGAGGGCACACCACCGGAGTAAAAAAACTATCAGCCCAGCGCTGTTCGGTCGACGACCCATCCTCCTGTTGTAGAGATATATAATGCACAAGCCCCTCATAACGAGTGCGGAAGTTCGTATCATTGCCAATAGCCGCATTCGAAACCAAAAGTTCGTCGGTCGTACCATTCAATATCTCGTCCAAACCCTCTTCAGAAATCTCGGCAATCGGAGTCTTAGTTGTGAATCCATATTTATCACCAATAGCATTTATTTGCCAGAATATCATCGAACTCTTCTCCTTGCCCAGAGGCACAATACCACCAGCCGCAATCGATAGCGAGCGGTCAGGGATAATCTTGTCAAAGTCGATTTGATTTATTGTACCAAGACCCTTACAATGAGGGCAAGCCCCCTTCGGGGTGTTGAACGAAAAGTTGTGCGGAGCAGGCTCATTGTATGCAAGCCCCGTCACAGGATCCATCAAGTGTCGCGAGAGGAATCGAGATTGCTCACCATCGCGCATGAGTATCATCATAATCCCTTCGCCCATATTCATCGTCTTTTCAATACTCTTTTTCAGGCGGTCCACATCCTTCTCTCTCACCACAAGTTTATCCACCACCACCTCCACATCGTGGTTGTGATATCGGTCGAGTTTCATGCCAGCATATATCTCTTGCATCACACCATCCACTCTCACATTAGGATAGCCCTTTTTACGAATACTCTCAAACAACTCCTTATAATGCCCCTTACGATTTCTCACAACCGGCGCAAGCAAATATATAGCCTGATTATTGTAGTCCGTAAGAATAAGGTCGAGTATCTGCTCATCCGAATACTTAATCATCGGCTGACCCGATATATAACTATATGCAGTAGCAGCACGAGCATAGAGCAAGCGCAAAAAGTCATATATCTCTGTCACAGTGCCAACTGTCGATCGTGGATTTTTGTTCGTAGTCTTTTGTTCAATAGCAATCACAGGGCTCAATCCTGTGATCTCATCAATGTCAGGACGTTCTATATTACCAATAAAGTGACGAGCGTATGCCGAAAAAGTTTCGATATAACGGCGTTGACCTTCGGCATATATCGTGTCGAAGGCAAGCGACGATTTGCCGCTACCACTAAGCCCCGTAACCACAGTCAGCGCATTGCGAGGGATAGTCACATCAATGTTTTTCAGATTGTGCACTCTGGCACCAAGCAGATTTATTTTCGAATTCATATATGATATAATAGCACATTTTCGCAGATTATCTTTTAACATGCAAAAATGTAGCAAACCGAGCGCAGAAAATTGCGATTAAGCGAGAGTAATGAAGTTTACTTCAATTACCGAGCAATAGCAATTTCAACAAAATTGCGATTAAGCGAGAGTAATGAAGTTTACTTCAATTACCGAGCAATAGCAATTTCAACAAAGTTAACCAAATCTATTTGAGTTATGCCGAGGTGAAGCACATTTTCGCAAACTAGAATCTAGTTTGCAAAGTTACAAAAAAAAGTGGAAAATGGGCGAAAATTAGAATAATATGCTAAAAAATAGAATACTTTTATAGTTTTATATCGAAAATTAAGCGATTTTTGTTTTTCGAGCAGGCAAATATTTTCATCAAAAAACAAAGTGCAACAACACCTAAAGATTGAAAAATCAAATGGTTAAGACCACAGATAAGTTTATTAATAAAAAAAACAAGAAAAAGTTGTGTTATGTGAAAAAAAATGTGTACATTTGCGAAGTTAAATTCGCCTTAAAATAAGCAATATATTATGGAAATTAAAAAATCACCAAAAGCCAACTTGGAAGACAAAAGATTCACATTTGTCTTGATGGGGTTGATTGCTGCGTTGTGTATTCTTTATACAGCGTTCGAATGGAATCAACAAGAAATCACTGTTCACGAAGCAGAGAACGAAGACTTCCTTATCGAGGAAGAAATTCAAATTGACCAAACATTCCAAGAAGAAACTCCTCCACCACCTCCTGCACCAGAAGAAGTGCCAGAAGTAATTGAAGAAATCAAAATCGTAGAAGACGACGTAGAAACTGAAGAAGTTGACTTCTCATCTGAAGATAACAAAGACGAAATTGTTGAAATCAAACAAATCCCTATCGAAGAGGAAGAAGAAGAAGAAGAAATCGAAGAGGTCTTCATGGTAGAAGAAGAGATGCCAGAGTTCCCTGGTGGTATGGCTAAATTGATGAAATACTTCTCTGACAACGTTCGTTATCCAGTCGTTGCTGCCGAAAACGGTATCCAAGGTCGTGTAATCTGTCAATTCACAGTATGGAAAGACGGTACTATCCGCGATATCGTAGTCGTACGTGGTGTCGACAAAGCATTGGACCGCGAAGCAGTTCGTTTGATTGAAAACATGCCAAACTGGAAACCAGGCAAACAACGTGGTAAAGCAGTATCATGTAAATACACAGTGCCTGTATCATTCCGTTTGCAATAATACTATTATCTAAAAGTATCAGTAGCAAGTCCCACACAAAGACTTGCTACTTTTTTTTATACCCACCCTCCAAACCAAACATATGTCCATAAAGAACAATATGGCAACAAATATTAAACATCACTCCCATAGCGTAAAAATCTGTGGAATCCGTAGAGCTCTCCCCCTGAGTTAGGGGGAGTACCCGAACCAACGGTCTTGAGCCGAATGGCGAAAAATGGGGGAGGGGGTCTGTTATCAGTGTCATCTGTGGGAGAAAAAACCGAATGGCACGCGAAGCGTAAAAATCTGTGTAAATCCGTAGCGCGCCTTGCGCAGCAACAGCGCATCAAAAAAAGAGAGGAAGAAAAATCCGTGTTATCTGTGTCATCTGTGGGAGAAAAAAACCGCATGGCACGCGAAGCATAATTCCGTGAGTTCAGTGAACCAACGGTCTTTGAACCCTTGGCGAGAAAATTCCGTGAGAGGGGGAAAAAACATCCGTGAGAAACAGCGACATAAAAAAACACCCCGAGCACAAACGTGCTCGGGGTATTCTTTTTTCCTATTTTGCGCTACGCACCAAATCTTGTTTCTCTTTTTGGGGTTTGCTCTCGATTAACCGCGTTTTTCAGCAATACGAGCAGCTTTACCAGTAAGATTACGGAGGTAGTACAATTTAGCGCGGCGTACTTTACCAATTTTGTTCACTTCGATTTTGTCGATGAATGGAGAGTTCATAGGGAAGATACGTTCTACACCTACGTTATCCGACATTTTACGAACAGTGAAACGTTTTGTTGCACCGTGACCAGTGATTTTAATCACAACACCACGATAACGTTGGATACGCTCTTTGTTACCTTCTTTAATACGATAATCTACTGTAATAGTGTCTCCACTTTTGAATTTTGGGAGATTGTTCTCTACTGCAAAAGCTTGTTCTGCAATTTTAATAAAATCCATTGTCAATGAATGATTTAAGAGT
>JAZLEE010000245.1:0-1965 GCA_045615085.1 Candidatus Aphodosoma sp.
TTTTGTAACTTTGCACACCCAAAATTAGAACATACAACCATATACATATAAAATAGAAAAAAACAAATAAAATGAAACGCTATTTTCTATTATTACTGATTGCTGCTTTAACACTAAATGTTGCCTCAGCAACCGAAAACCAAAGCACAAACACTTTGAAAAACTCAAGTTTGTTGAAAGAAGGCAACGATAGATTTGCCATCAAAGCACAAGGATTTATGGGTTTTTATGTGGATAGACAACCACACATCAACAAACTCGACCCAAGTGCACCTACAGGGTTGATGTTTGGAATAGAATTTCCATCTTTACAACAATTGCCATGGCAACAATATCTACAAAATCCAACTGTGGGATTGGGTATGACATATATGAACTTGGGTACAGAAATGTTAGGCCATATGGTGGCATTGTATCCATATATATTACTGAACTGCGTGCGCACAGAGCACTTTGAAATGAAAGTTAAATTGGCACCTGGTTTGGCAGTTGTAAGCGAACATTGGTACACACAAAAAGACACCAACTATGACCACTACTATGACCCTACAACTAACACAATTTTTGGTTGTTATCTCAATGCATATCTCAATGCGGGGTTGAATCTCAATTTTCCTATAACCCGCAACTTTGCAATCAATAGCGAGATTGGTTTTATTCACCTCAGTAATGGTCGTACTTGTATGCCTAATGTAGGTGCAAACATATTCTATGGTGGCGTGGGTATGATTGCAACAATCAATCCTGAAAAAGAGGAATGCTCACCTATCCAATTCCCAAATCTACCATATAAATGGAGTTTGAACGTGACCGCTGCAGGTGGTGCTCAGGCATCGCAAATCACTGATACACATAAATTCTTTGTTGCATCATTCCACACTGGCGCAATATATAATGTGTGCAATTGGTATGGAGTGGGTATAGGAGCTGATGTTTTCTTTAATGATGCAATTGGCAGAAATACAACTCGCAATTTGTATAGTAAAGACCCTCGAATCAACTATACGGAAAAGGATAAATTCCGTGTAGGTGTGGCATTGAATAACGAATTCCAATTTGGTGCTGTAACTACTATTTTAGATTGGGGTGTATATCTTTACAATCCTGCTCGAAACTATTTCTACGATTATGTAAGAGATTATTGTAAAGATGGGTTGGTGAAACGTCCGCTATTTTATAAGTCATTAGGAGCAGGTGTAGATGAGGCATTCCACTACTTCCGTTTCGGTATAAAAGTTCGTGTGTGGGACAATATTCACTTACAAGCTACTTGTAAAACACACTTGCAGATTGCAGAGTTTGTTGAATTCGGCATAAATTATCAGATACCATTCCTTCGCGAAGAAAAACGTGAGGAGGGGAAAGGAATTGTTTTTCATCCGAGAAAAGGATGGTGGAGGAATTGAGAATTGAGAATTGAAAATTGAGAACCGAAGGTCTTTGAGCCCTTGGCGATAAAATTGAAAAAATAAAAAAGGCTGAACTTGTAGGGTTCAGCCTTTTTTTGTTTATTGGTTTTGATTATTTGAGGGCATCGAGGTTTTGTTGGTTGAGTGGTTGTTTACCTTCGGCTGTGTACATATAGTCGATGCGGTCGGCATAAGCTTTTTCGATTTTGCCACGTACCATCTTCATTGTGCTGTTGATCATTTGATTTTGCTCGGTAAATGGTTCCGACAATACGGCAAATGCACTTGGCAACCAGCGTTCAGGGAACATACCTTCGAACTCGCCACCTTTGCGATATTTAAGGAGTTCTTCTTCGAGTTTTTTTACTGCAGCACGGCGACCTTCTTCCGAGTCAAGAGCAAGAGCAGAGTGCTCGAGTTTGCGTTTGAGAGCTTCGCGGTTAGGCACAATCAAAGCTGTAGTGAAAGCTGATTGGTTGTTATAGAGCATCACTTGGTCGATGTATTTAGATTTTTCGACCAAAGCCTCTTCAATACCCTCTGGACTATATTTCTC
>JAZLEE010000246.1:0-12316 GCA_045615085.1 Candidatus Aphodosoma sp.
CGGCACACGACGTAATTGAAATGATGATGGCTGGTGCTACTGCAGTACAAGTAGGTGCTATGAACCTCAAAAATCCTTATATCTGCAAAGAGATAATCGAAGAGTTGCCTATCGTAATGGAAGAACTTAAGATAGATAGACTTTCGGATATTATTGGAATTGTATAAATAGTCAACAGACAACAGTCTACAGTCTACAGTCTATAGACATTACAATAACTATAACAAATCAAATTACTAAAAATATGAACCGTGATGTAATAATAGCATGCGACTTTTCGAGCGCTGCTGAAACTTATGCTTTTTTGGATAAATTCCAAGACGAAAAACCTTTCGTAAAAATCGGTATGGAACTTTTCTATGCTGAAGGTCCTGCTATCGTGCGCGAAATCAAACGCCGTGGCCACCGTATTTTCCTTGACCTCAAATTGCATGATATTCCAAATACAGTGAAAAAATCGATGTCGGTACTCTCGCGCCTCGATGTAGATATGTGCAACTTGCACGCTGCAGGTACTATCGAAATGATGAAAGCAGCCCTTGAAGGACTTACTCGTCCTGACGGCACACGTCCATTGCTTATTGCAGTGACACAACTCACATCGACAAGCGAAGAACGCATGCGCAACGACTTGCTCATCGACCACAACATCAATGACGTAGTAGTACACTATGCAAAAAATGCAAAAGTGGCTGGTCTTGACGGCGTGGTATGCTCTCCACTCGAAGCAGGCATTGTGAAAGAGGCTTGCGGCACAGAATTTATGACCGTGACACCAGGTATCCGCTTTGCCGATGGCGAAGTAGGCGACCAAGTGCGCATCACTACTCCAGAACGTGCTCGCGAAATTGGTACAGACTACATTGTAGTAGGCCGTCCAATCACAGCAGCAGCTGACCCAGTAGCGGCATATCGTCGTTGCATGCAAGAATTTGCATATTAATCGATTAAAGATTAGACAAATTGTTCTAATTAGTCGAATTAGTTGAATAAGACATAATATAAAACTATTAACAACAAATACAATTATGGAAAAACAAATAGCAAAAGACTTACTTTCGATTCAAGCAGTATTCCTTCGTCCAGAACAACCATTCACTTGGGCAAGTGGTATCAAAAGTCCTATCTATTGCGATAACCGCCTCACACTTACTTCAGTAGAAGTACGTAACCACGTAGAAGCAGGTTTGGCTGAAATCGTTCGCACAAAATTCCCAGAAGCAGAGGTGTTGATGGGTACATCAACTGCAGGTATTGCTCACGCTGCTATCACTGCTACTATCCTCAACATGCCAATGGGTTATGTTCGTTCGGGCGCTAAAGACCACGGCCGTGGCAACCAAATTGAAGGTCGTCTTGAAAAAGGACAAAAAGTAGTTGTTATCGAAGACCTTATCTCAACTGGCGGTAGCTGTATTGAAGTAGTAAACGTACTCCGCGAAGCTGGTGCTGAAGTGCTTGGTGTTGCAAGTATCTTTACTTATGGCATGAAAAAAGGTCTTGACCGCATGGCTGAAGCTAATGTTATCAACTATAGCCTTTCGAACCTCGACACACTCGTAGAAGTGGCAGCAGAAGAAGGTTATATCAAACCAGAGGACAAAGAACGTCTTATCAAATTCCGCAACAATCCATCGGATGAATCTTGGATGAAATAATTTATGCGTCACTTAATAGATCCTACTGATTTCACAGTTGAAGAAATCGAACAATTGATGCTTCGCGCATTAGATATCATTGATAATCGCGCAAAATATGCAGATGCTTGCCGTGGCATGAAACTTGCTACTCTATTCTATGAGCCAAGTACACGCACACGACTCAGTTTCACTGCTGCTATGATGGAATTGGGCGGTAACGTGCTCGGATTCTCAGATGCAGCAAGTTCGTCGGTTAGTAAAGGCGAAACTGTGGCTGATACTGCTCGCGTGATTTCGCAATTTGCCGATATCATTGCTATGCGTCACCCGAAAGAAGGCGCGCCATTCATTGCATCGCAATATGCCTCTATCCCAGTGATTAATGCGGGTGATGGTGGACATAGCCACCCTACTCAAACACTCACAGACCTATTGACTATCCGCCGCGAATTAGGTAGATTCGATAATTTGGTAGTAGGTGTATGTGGCGACTTGAAATATGGCCGCACTGTGCACTCTCTCATCAAGGCTATGGGCAGATATGAAGGTGTGAAATTTGTGCTTATCGCTCCTGACGAATTGCGTTTGCCAGATTATATCAAACATGATGTGTGCGATGCTAATGGCTTGGAATATGTAGAGGTGAATACTCTCGAAGAGGCTATGCCTATGGTGGATGTGCTATATATGACTCGTGTGCAACAAGAACGTTTTGAGGACAAAGCTCAATATGAACGCCTTAAAAATAGTTTCATTCTTGATACAGAAAAAATGGCTCTTGGCAAAAAAGATATGATTGTGCTTCACCCACTGCCTCGCGTGAACGAAATCACGCCTGAGGTGGATGCTGACCCTCGCGCAGCATATTTCCGTCAAGTAGAAAATGGTAAGTTTGTACGTATGTCGCTTATCTATACTCTCCTTGAGTGGAAAAATCAAGAGACAAAGAAAGAGCAAATGGAGCTTATCGAAGGTGGTAAATGCTCGAACCATCGTTGTATTACTACAATCGAGCCTGCAAAAAATCTCTACTACAAAGGAGAAAATGATATCTATCGTTGCCTCTATTGCGAACACGAAATGAGCAAATGATGTGTCAGTCTTCTTCGGCATAGGTTGCTTGAAGGCAGGGTTATCCTATGAAGCACCTTGCTGAAAGTATCTTGATGACACATTAGGTATATCTAAAAATATATTATAGATTTAATAGCAGAAGTCGGATTGGCTAAATACCAGTCCGACTCTTCTGCCCTTAAAGAAATAAACCTTTAAATTGAAATTATATGAAAAAAATTTTACGCTTTTTTACTTTGGCAATGTGCCTTATGATTGCGATGAGTTCTTCGTTAGCTAACACTAATAACTATATCAAACAAATTAAACAATCGGCATCGACAATCGGCAACCGCCAATGGAAATTTAATGAAAAAGCATCAGAAAGAATGATGCAAAAACGTCAAAACTCAATGACAATTGGTCCATCAAGCACCTATGGAATGCTCACTGGTTCGGATGGCACAGAATGGACTTATACAGCAGATTTTACACAAAAAGGTTCGTTCTTTGAAACGATGACCATTAAATTCTACAATAGTAAAAATGAATTGGTGGGTACTATTGAAGATAATCTTGCGTTTGATAGACCCGACGTTATTGGTGTCAACTACATTGATATCAATAGCACATTAACTCAAAAATTCTTCAACACTGACACTAAATACGAAGTGATGATTTTTATTCATGCAGTGACAGAAGATTATACTGGTTTTTATGTCAACAACGTATATTCGCTCGGCGAAACTTCGACAAAAGTTTGCTCGGTAGATGGTACGTTCCACTTGGCAAAAAATACTTCGACAAACTCGTATTCGACTGACTATACAATGATTTTCCAACGCACTGTTAACGAATCGGATTCGACTTATTTAGAGTATGATGTGTACAAAAAAGCAAAATATGGCACACCTGGTCCTACGCTAAAACATACGTTCCGCGTGAATTATGCCAATATTGCATCTTCGGGTAATGAACCATCACCTATCTTGATGGTGCAAAATGGCGACCAACCAAACTTCACTATTGCACAATACGAAAAACCTTATTTTATTCTTTCGGACGACATCAATGCTGAACCAGAAGTAGAAGAGAATAACAACTTAATTATCAACTATTATAACGAAGATTTCGAACTTAAACATACAACAAAAATACCTGTTGTGTTCAGTCCTCGTTATCTATATGTGTTCCCAAGCCTCGGTTCGTTGTCGACAACTAATGACATATTGGTGAACTACAACGGAGGAACAACTCCTGCATACGTTATTACACTTGACAACTACGACACAAGTTCGGATAGTTATATCACATCGTTCTATCTCTACGACGTAGAAGGTAAACTATTGAAAACTATATCGGAAGATGTGGTTGGTAGAATTCGTATGAGCAACATTCCAGGTCAGGAGTCTCAATGGCTCTTTATGAAAGAAGATGGCGAAAATGGTAAATTCGTATTTATTGACTTCCCATCATGCGAAACTGCTGCTGAATTCTCTGTTATTACAAAAGACAATATCATTTTATCTTCAAATATCGACCGTTTCCCTCACAAGGATTCGTACCAATATGTTGTATCGCTACTACAAGGTGAAGCAGATAAAGAAGGCAACATATCTCATCGCATTGCTTGGGTTACAAAAGAAGGAGAAATTGACCATTTTGAAACTATTGCATTAGGCAAAGATATCGTAAATGCATTTATCTATATTGACCGTGCTGCACTTAATCCTTGGTTGTTCAACACTGATGATGCTCGCGAATATATGGCTCTCATCTATCGCACAAAAGCCAATAGTTCGGCAAAAGAAGAGGCTCTCGTGGTGTGCAATACAAAAGGTGATAAACTATTGGAATATGGACCAGATGCAAACAAGGGAGGTAACCTTTCGACTATCTACCTCACTAACCTACAAACTAATCCAACACTACTCTGCTCATACACCGATGGTGACAAATACACACTTAATTATACAACATTGCCACTTGATAGTGTGACATTGAAAGGCGAAGGTACAATTGAAAATCCTTACGAAATATACACCGCTGGAGAATTCCTCCAAATCGAGAAATATCCAATGGCTCATTTCCAAATCAAAGAGGATATCAACTTCAACTCAACACCTATCACTGGTTTTAATTGTGAATTTGCAGGTTCGGTTGATGGTAACAATCACGTGCTCTTCAATCTCAACCTTGAAGGTTCGGGTATATTCAAATTCATAAAAGATTCGGCTCGCATCTCTAACATCATATTAGAAAAACCTATGTTGGCATTAAATGAGTTCAACTCTGTTGCTGGCATCCTTTCAAATGTATTGATGGGTGGTTATAGTGAAGCTGATTCAGAAGGAGAAAACAGCAAACCAATAGATAATAAATTGAAAGCATACGCCTCTAATATACACATCAGAAATGCTAAAATTGTGGCTGAAGATGGCTTTATTGGAATAGTTGGAGGTATTTTTGGTGATGTTTCGTTGTTTACCACTATAGAAAACTGCTCGATGTACAATGCAGAAATCATAGCAAATAATGCTTCGAACGTTGGTGGTATTGTAGGTCAATCGGCTACATCGACTCTCATCAAGGCATGCTTATTCGATGGTTCGATTAGCGGTGGTGTAGAAGTGGGTGGTATCACTTCTATATCAGCAAGCGATGACAAAATATCAAATTGTCATACTAATGCAACTCTTATGGGTAGTAGAACTATTGGTGGTATTATTTCGACAAGCGACCGCACATATATCAACAATTGCTATGTAGAAGGCGAAATGATATTAAACAACAATGCTGCAGAAGCACGCATCGGTGGCATTGCTGGTCAAATCAACTACAATTATCAAGATACTGTTGACATTGTGTTAAACAACAATATAATCGACATCACAAGCATTACTATCCCAGAAAAAGTGAAAACTCGTTACGTACACCGCGTTGTGGGTCATTCTAGTGGCGACAATTGGGAATACGATTGGGATAATATTGATTGGAATCAACCACAATCGCAATGGCCTCGCCTCTACCAATCGGCAGATCGTTGCCTCCGCAATAGTTACATTGTATCAGACTTAGCGGCATTTGATGCAAACATCGCACTTACTGACACCACAACCGAAGGTGCAACTCTTGCCCGCGAAGATATGACATCGGAATGGCTTGTTAATCACGAATTTGCAATCAATGATAGCAATAGTATTTGGGTTATCAATGAAGATTCTAAATTAACTCTTTGGTTTGAAAAAACAGTGGAAATCGAACCTGAAGAAAAACCTGAAGATACACCAGTTGACAATGTTGAACATAACTCTATGACATTTGATGGTCAAATGATTTTGACAGAAGGTCTCATCCGCATCTACAATATCAATGGTATTTTAGTTGCAGAAGGCAATAACTCAATCTCGACTGCCGAATTAAACACTGGTATATACATTGTTACTGTTGCAAATAATAGTAATTTTTATTCTACTAAAATATTAGTTAGATAAAACTCTACAAAAACATATCTAAAAGAGGCTGAGCAAATTAAGGTTTTGCTACAGCCTCTTTTTTATTGACAAATCCGCAATTACACTCGAGTAATTTATAATAGAGAGAAAGGTCAAAAAAAACACCATAAAAACTTGCATTTAGCATAAAAAATTTGTAACTTTGCAACATTAAACGAAATCATTATAAATCGCATAAATATGAAACGCACAATCCTATTTTCATTAGCAATTTTATCGGCATTACTGCTTAATGCTGCTATCGAAATCAACTCGAATGGCACAAATCTCTATTATGAAATTAACAACGAAAAACAACTCGCAACGTTAGTTGCTTCGGAAGGTGAACCTTATAGTGGAGTTGTCAATATACCCGAATCAATACAACACGATGGTCAGAGCTACGACGTGGCAACTATTGCAGAGAAGGCTTTCTTCAATTGTAAAAATTTGACTGAGATATCTATTCCTCGAACAGTTACAAAAATCGGAGGTCACGCATTCAAAGGTTGCGACCAATTGCGCACTGTCAACTACAATGCAAACAACTGCGTATCGGCTGCATCAATATCGGGCAAAACAATATCGTCGGCCTTCGAAGATTGTAAATCAATCACAACAGTCAACCTTGGTGGTGATGTTGTTATTATCCCAGAATACTTGTTTTGGGGATGTACTGGTATAACAGAAATCACTATCCCTGAAAATGTACAACAAATATGTGGAGCTGCTTTTATCGATTGTGGTTCTATATCAAAGGTTACGATTAATGCTATCAAATGTATTAAAATGACATCGGGCAACAATCGTCCTGCATTCGTTGGAGCTCCTATCACAACTGTAGTATTCGGCGAATTGGCAACTACAATTCCTGACCTCGCATTCAATGGTTGTAAAACTCTTGCATCTATTACAATTCCAGAAAATATTACTCACATCGGTGGCGCTGCATTTGGCAATTGTCCAAACCTAACTACTGTAATATTCAATGCTCGCAACTGTTCGGTTGCTCACTCAATAACAGGCGACAATATCACACCTGCATTCAACAATCCTGCAATTACACGTGTTGAATTTGGTCCTCTAGTTCATAACATTCCTGACTATATATTCTGGGGTTGCAAAGGACTTTCAGATATTGTGCTTAGCGAAAATGTAGAAACTATCGGTGCGGCAGCATTCTATGGATGTGCTTCTCTCCGCTCAATCAACATTCCTGAAGGTGTAACATCTATTGGTGGTAGTGCTTTTGCTAATTGCAATAGCCTTAATTCAATCACATTCAATGCTGTCAATTGTGTTAATATGGCAACAATGGAAGGTAGTGTTCCAAAACCTGCCTTCGATAACAAATCAATTAACTCTATCACTTTTGGCAATCGCGTAGAGGTTATCCCAGACTATGCTTTCATGGGATGCATAAATCTTAAAACAATTGATATTCCTCAATCTGTACGCCACATTGGCTACAAAGCATTCTTTGGTTGCAAAACTCTGCAAAGTATCACTATCCCAGAAAATGTGACCTCTATCAGTGCTCTTGCTTTTGTTGAATGTAATAACCTTGTTGATGTGACATTCAACGCAACTCGTTGCACTGGCGCATCTAAAATAGAGAATGGCGTAAACTTCTCGGCATTCCACAATGCTAAATCAATCAAAAATGTTATTATTGGCAACAATGTAGAAATATTGCCAGATTATCTATTCGCTGGTTGTGTGAACCTTGCTGCTATCAATATTCCTACTAATGTGAAAAGCATTGGCAATAACGTATTCCAAGGATGTAACAATTTGACAACTATCACCTACGATGCTGAACGTTGCGAAGAGACTCAAGCTTTCAACAATAGTTCGGTAGTGAATCTCATACTTGGCAACTCTGTCAAATCTATACCTAATTATACATTCATGGGTTGTAGTCGACTCAATGATGTCGTTCTACCAACATCTCTCGAAACTATAGGTAAATATGCTTTCAAAGATTGTGCTAACATTAAAAAAGTTACACTCCCAGAAACACTCCGTACAATCGAAGGTGGTGCATTTGAAAATTGTGGCAACCTCCGCGAAATATATTTCAACGCTATTGACTGTAAGGCTATTGTAGAATATACAGATACAACTGACATTATTCCTATTTTCCACAATTCAAGTATTCGTAAAGTAGTACTTGGTCCAAAAGTTGAAACTATTCCTGACTACATGTTCTACCAATGCCACGACCTTGAAGAAGCAACCCTCTACAATAAAACACTCAAAACTATCGGTAAATTTGCCTTCTACGAAGCACGCACTCTTAGAGATATCTATATTGGCGAATCTGTAGAAACTATCGGAGGCGCTGCATTTGGCGAATGTGAACTCCTTGCTGGTGTTGATTTCAACGCAATCAATTGTACATCGGCATCTTCGCTCGTAGGAGATAGCGTTCTCTATCCTTTCATTGGCGATAATAGCATCGAAACTATCACTATCGGCAAAAAAGTAACTTCTCTCCCTGAAGGTATATTCTACAATGCTCAGTACATTACTGAAGTTTCGATAGCAAAAAATATCACTTCTCTCGGAGGTCTTGCATTTGGCAATTGTCCTATGCTAACACTTGTATACTTCGACGCAACTGAATGTCCTAATGCCCACAGCACAATTCAAGGCAAAAACTATGGACCATTCGAAGGCTGCAATGAACTCGCAGAGGCTAGCATAAGCGTGAAAATCAACACTCTTCCTGACTACCTTTTCTCAGGTTGTGCTGGTCTCAAAAAAATCGAGCTACCCGAAAAAATTACCCGTATTGGCGACTATGCTTTCCGTGGATGTCTTGCTCTCAAAAAAATCACAATTCCTGAAACTGTAGAAACAATCGGAGCCGGAGCATTCGAAGGAGCAGGTCTTACTTCTATTTCTCTCCACGAATTCATCTCAGAAATTGGTAAAGATGCGTTCAAAGATTGTAAATCTCTCGCAAGCATACGCCTCAAAAAGAAAAACAAATACTACGTAATGGTAGGCACCGACCTCTATACAGCAGACCAATCAACTGTCGTTGCTCGCCCTTATGGCAAATAACACAAATTATATTAAATTTTCATAACAGAACAAACCATCTAAAACTATTTTTAGTAACTTTGCAAAAGTTATAGACAATTATTAACCTCTTAAATTCATTACAAAATGTCAATCTATTGGATGATTTTTATTGGAACAGCCATCGCTAGTTGGGTAGTACAATCATCGCTACAATCTAAATTCAAAAAATACTCAAAAGTGGCTTTGCCTTACGGCATGACTGGTGCCGACGTTGCACGTAAAATGTTGCTCGACAATGGTATCACTGACGTACAAGTAACATCTACGCCTGGACATCTCACCGACCACTACAATCCTCAAACCAAAGTAGTCAACCTCAGCGAAAGTGTATATCACTCATGCTCTATTGCCGCCGCTGCCGTTGCTGCTCACGAATGTGGTCATGCATTGCAACATGCGAATGCCTATGCTCCGTTGCGTATGCGCTCGGCTCTAGTGCCAGTTGTTAGTTTTGCTTCTCAATGGGTTATGTGGATTCTTCTTGCAGGTATGCTACTTATCAACACTTTCCCAAGTCTCATGCTTTTCGGTATCGTGCTCTTTGCAATGACCACTCTATTCAGTTTCATTACACTCCCCGTAGAAATCAATGCTAGTCAACGCGCAGTTAGATGGCTTCTTTCTGCTGGCATCACCAACGACCGAACAACTGCCATGGCAGAATCGGCACTCCGTTCGGCTGCATACACATACGTAGTCGCTGCTCTTAGCTCTCTTGCAACCCTACTCTACTACGTGATGATTTTCCTCGGAAGAAGAGACTAAACTACTACTAACTCCTAACTTTTTTTAATTATATGCTCTCAATAATTGTAGCAATCGACCAAAACAATGGCATTGGCAAAGACAATTCTATGCCTTGGCATCTATCTGACGACCTCAAACGCTTCAAAGCAATCACAATGGGACACACCGTGATTATGGGTCGTAACACATGGCTCTCGCTCCCATTCAAACCACTAAAAGGCCGTCGCAATATTGTCATATCTACCAATATGCCCGCAACTGAAGGATGCGAAATTGCTCGCTCTATAGAAGAAGCGAAATCAATGGTTGCTAACGAAGAGTTAGCATTCATTATGGGGGGCGCACGTATCTACCAACAAACTATCGATATTGCCGACGAACTAATCGTTACTCACATACACAAATCATTCGACGGCATCGACACCCATTTCCCTTCAATCGACCCTCAAGTTTGGGAAATCAAAGACCAATCAGATGTCCTATTTGACGAAAATTCTCAACTCGAATATCAATACATTACATATCAACGTATTAAATGATAAAAAAGAGAAAAAATAAATTCAAATACAATCTTATTCTCCTCAACGAATCTACGCTTGAGGAGGTTTTTCGTATTAAGACCTCCAAGTTAACCTTCTCTTTGGCTCTTGGCACGTTCACCCTCGTAACATTCACTCTACTATCAATTATCATATTCGTCACTCCTCTCAAACACATGTTGCCAGGATATGCCGATGTATCTGTGCGTGAAGATGTTATTATCGAGGCTCAGCGTATCGACTCACTCGAAACTCTAACCCAAAACAACGAACGTCAACTCCTCATAATCAAAAACATAATAGCCGACAATATCTCTTTCGATTCTATCCCAACCATCGATTCTACTGATATCGAAAAATGGAACACACTTCCCCTTGTTGCTGGATCTGCCGAATCCGAATTTGTCAAACAATACGAAGAAGAGAATGCGTTCAACACTGGGTCATATAATTACACCGCTCAAACAAACGAAAGTATGGTGTTCATTGCCCCAGCAATCGGAACCATCACCCAACGTTTCTCGCCTAACAAAAACAACTATAGCATCACTATCGTATGCCCACACAACACACCTGTGTTGGCACCACAAGATGGACATATAATCCTCACCGACTACAACATCAACAATGGCTACACCATAATAATCCAACATGCCGATGGCTACCTCTCTATATTCCATCAGCTAAGCACCAAACTATGCAATATAGGCGCAACAGTCAAAGCAGGCGAAGCTATCGCATTTGTAGGCACAAAAGACAAAAACACTCAAGATTCGCAATTCCAATACGAACTTTGGCAAAATGGTATAGCCATCAACCCCGAAGAAAATATCATCTTCTAAACAACCACTCACAGTGTGTATTCCCTTGCCCAACCCTCAAGCAAGGTGCAAGCAACCTATGCCGAAGAAAACCGCCACAACCACACACACTCTCAGTGGGTATTCACACAAAAAAAACAAACAAAATGAAACAATCATTAGCCATACTTGGCTCAACCGGCTCAATTGGTACACAAACCCTCGACGTGGTCCGCGAAAACCCCGACCTATTCGACGTCTATGCCATCACAGCCAATAATAGCATCGACAAACTCATTGCACAAGCTCGCGAATTCCAACCCGAAGTCGTAGTCATAGGCAACGAAGCCCATTATAACACCATAAAAGAAGCCCTCGCCGACCTACCAATCAAAGTGTTTGCAGGTCGCGACGCCATAGTCCAAGTAGCAGCAATGGATACCGTAACCACCGTTGTTACTGCTATGGTTGGCTATTCAGGACTTGCACCCACAATCGCTGCAGTCAAAGCTGGCAAACGCATTGCCCTTGCCAACAAAGAAACTCTTGTCGTAGCTGGCGACCTCATCACTCGCCTCGTGCAAGCTTACCACGCAGCCATCCTCCCTGTCGACTCCGAGCATGGTGCTATCTTCCAATGCCTCGTAGGCGAACACGAACAAGAAGTTGAGAAAATCATCCTCACTGCCTCGGGCGGACCTTTCCGCAACTACTCGCTCGATCAACTCCGTCACGTCAAAGCTACCGATGCTCTCAAGCATCCTACTTGGCAAATGGGTGCAAAAATCACAATCGACTCAGCCTCTCTCATGAACAAAGGCTTTGAAGTAATCGAGGCTAAATGGCTTTTCGACTTACGTCCCGACCAAATCGACGTAGTCATCCACCCTCAATCTATCATTCACTCGATGGTGCAATTCCGCGATAGTAGTATCAAAGCCCAAATGGGA